>CANQTY010000023.1 GCA_947626895.1 uncultured Bacilli bacterium | reverse complement strand
GCAACTTGTGTGAGTTCAAGTCTCATAGACCGCACCAAAATAGTGCCTAAATCTAGGCTTTTTTTATTTAAAGAATGCAATTTTATTTTCTATTTCAATTAGCTCTTTTAATTTAAATGTTATAGGTTAAAAGTGGTATAAATATTTGTATCTAAAATAATTTAGGCAAAAGCAAATAGTTTTCCTTTATATATTTTAATTATTCATTCCTTACATAAATAAAGACAAAGAACTTTCAATAATAAGCACTAAAGCAAGCAAGTAATCATTTATAATTATAATTTTATGTTAAAAAATTGCGGGTACCCGCAAAAAATTAACTTAGAAATTTAAATTTGCCAGAAAATTGATATTTAAAATGTCATATTTTCTTGTATAAAATGCAATTTTGCCTTTATTTTTTTCTAAAAACGAGTTTTCTATGTTAAAAAACTGCGTGTACCCGCAAAAAATTAACATAGATTTAATTAAAATGTTATCTTTAATAATTTAAGAAATATTTTGAAAACCAACCTATCTATTTCTTATAAGATGCCAGTAACTTCAAATGATGGAAGAAGATGGCACCTAAAGAATTTCCAAGTAAAATAAGAGCAATATCTCCAATAGAGATTAAACTCCACATATTTGCCGCGGAGAAATAATAAATATCTGCAATAACGTGTTCAAAACCTAAAATCACAAAGATGGATACTGAAAAAATTAATCCGATGATTCTAATCACAGCATGATGTTCAGATTTAAAGATTTCTACCGCTAAATAAACAAGGATGCCACAGAAGAAAGCTAATAAGAATAAGGAATACCATGTATCATTATTTTTTGCCGTACACATAGAAATTAAAGTATTTTCCATCGAAGGAAAACATCTTAATAATCTAGTTAAATATCCCATAACAACACAAGCGATAATATTACCCACTAACATTTCTATTAGTTCAAGAAGATAACTAACACTTCTTTTTTCTATAACATAACCTATTTTCCCTGTAAATAAGGAAAAAGAAAAGATACATATACTCATTAATCCAAAAGAAAAGAGAATCGCACTAATGACAATTGGGTTTTCTAAATTTCCTTTTAAATAAGTAGAAACAAAGCCTCCTAAAGAGATACAAATACCCGCTAGAAAGCCTGAAACAAGAGTTTTAACATGATTCATAATTTTAACTCCTAAAATAATTTTAATTGATCTGTCTCAGGCAAATCATCTAAGACATTTAATTTTCTTAATTGTTCTATATTTTGTGAATTTAATCTTGTTCTTGTTAGTAAGTCCTCGATAGAGAAGAAATCTTGTTCGTTTCTTGCATCTAAAACACTTTGTGCAGCGTTTTCACCGAGTCCATCAATGACTATGAAAGGTGGAATTAATTTATTTGTCGCTCGATTAATTAAAAATTTCGTTGGATGAGATTTATGAATATCAATATTTTCAAAACCATATCCTCTTTCTGCCATTTCAATGGCAATAATTAACGTCTTTTCTATTTCATCATCTTTTGGAGCTTGTAATCTTTTTTCTCTTAAACTACGGATATATTCCAAACGTTGAATCATTGCTTCTTTTCCATCAATCATCGCTCTGATATCAAATTGTTTAGAACGGGTAGAAAAATAAACAGCATAATATTCTAAAGGGCGATATACTTTATACCATGCAATACGAACCGCCATAGTAACATAGGCAATCGCATGTGCTTTTGGGAATAAGTATTTGCATTTATTTGCAGATTCAATGTAATATTCAGGAATACCTTTTTCCTTTAACATATCGACATATTCTTTAGGTACTTTTTTACCTTTTCTTACAGCCTCCATAGTTTTAAAGGCAATAGAATTATCAACTCCGTGAGCTTGTAAAAATAGCATTACATCATCTCGACAAGCAATGATTCCATCAAATCCACATATCCCATTTTTCACTAAATCTTGTGCATTTCCACTCCAAACATCAGTACCATGACTTAAACCTGAAATTTTTACTAAATCCGCAAAGGTTTTAGGACGAATTTCCACTAACATTTGACGGGTTAAGTTTGTACCAAATTCAGGAATGCCTAAGGCTCCTGTTTCTTCTTTTAAATAATTATCGCTACATTTTAAAGCATCTCTAGAGTTAAAAATAGAAATAGCTTTTCGATCATTCATTGGAACATCTTTTGGTTTAATATCACTAATATCTCCAAGCATTTTTAATGCTGTAGGATCAACATGTCCTAATAAATCTAATTTTAAAACATTATCATGAATGGCATGGAAATCAAAATGTGTGGTTTTCCATGTTGCATTTAAATCATCCGCAGGATATTGAATTGGGGTAAAATCGTGGACATCATATTGATCAGGAATAACAATAATTCCCCCTGGATGTTGCCCTGTAGTTCTTTTTACATCTTGACAACCGACGGCCAAACGAGTTTTTTCTGCATTTGAAATAGTATTAGGATCTATCCCCATATCCTCAAAATAGCCTTTTACATAACCAAATGCTGTCTTTTCTGCGACAGTTTCTATAGTCCCTGCTCTAAAGACATTCTTTTCTCCTAGTAGGACTTTTGTAAGTTCATGAGCTCTTGCTTGATATTCACTTGAAAAGTTTAAATCAATATCAGGAACTTTTTCAGCATTAAATCCTAAGAAAGTGGCAAAAGGTAAGTCTTGTCCATCTTGAATCATATCTTCTCCACAGATGGGGCACTTTTTATCATCTAGATCATAACCTGATTTTATTTTTTCATCTTGAACAAATTCGATATGTTTACATTTTGGGCAACGATAATGTGGGGGTAAGGCATTCACTTCTGTAATATCCGCCATCGTAGCGACAAAAGAAGAACCAACTGATCCTCTAGAACCGACAATAAAACCATCTTCATTAGCCTTTCTAACAATCTCAGAGGCGATAAAGAATTGTACTGAATAACCATATTTAATAATACCATCAAGCTCTGCTTTTAAACGATCTTCAATTTCTTTAGGTAAAGGATCTCCATATAATTCATGAGCTCTATTGTATACTCTTTCTTTTAATCGATTATCACAATTTTCAATAAATGGAGGATATAATTGATCCTTTAAAGGTTTTACTTCACCAATTTTATCTGCGACTTTACGACTATTGGTAATAACAATTTCTCTTGCTTTTTCTTCCCCTAAAAAGGCAAAGCATTCAAGCATTTCTGATGTTGAACGGAAATGTTGATTGGGATTTTCATAACTTTTCCCTTTTTTTCCATATGGATTTAAGGGGTGATGACCTCCTCCGACGAGTTTTGCAGAAATATATACATCTCTAAAGATTTTATCTTCGGGATGTAAATAATGAACATCTCCAGTTGCTACGACATCTTTTTTCATTTCATCTGAGGCTTTGATAACATCTAACATATATTGTTTAATTTCAGCCATATCTTTTGCTTGATTATCATTTACTAAAAAGACGTAATTATCTAAAGGTTGAACTTCAATAAAATCATAAAAACTAATCTTTTCTTTTAGGGTATCTTCACCTCTTCTCATCGCGGCATCAAAAACTTCACCATTAAAACAAGCACTACCAATTAATAAATGCTTCCTATATTTTTCAATTTCGCTACGAGGAATTCTTGGTCCATTATAGAAATAATCGATATGAGATTTAGAAATTAATCTAAATAAATCTTTTAATCCTTCACTATCTCTAGCATAACAAGTAATATGCATTGGCCATAATTTTTTAGAGATATCTATAGATTGTAATTTTGCTAAATCTTTGTGTTTTAATTCTTTATTTTTTTGTGTTAACTTTGCAAGCATAGAAAACCATACGTTAAATAGCACTTCTGCGTCGTAAATAGCTCTATGCGCAGCATCTTCAACATAAGAAAGTTCTAAGGTTTTAGCAACATTTCCTAAAGCATGTAATTTATTATTTGGAAACATATATCTAGATAAAGGTAAGGTATCGATTACAGGATTATTAAATATAGGCATATTTAGTTTTTTACATGCTTCATTTAAAAAACCAAAATCAAAAATTGCGTTATGGGAAACTAAAATGGCGTCCCCAATAAACTCTTTAATTTTAAGCATTGCTTCTCTTATTTTACTTTTGCCCCTTACCATTTCATCGGTAATATGAGTTAATTTTTTTGTAAATTCCCCCAAAGGCATTTCAGGATCAATTAAAATATCCATTCGATCCACTTCCATGCCATCAATGACTTTTAAACCACCAAATTCAATGATTTTATCATAACGGGAAGAAAGACCTGTTGTTTCTAAGTCGAAGATTACGTAATTTGCTTTTGTTAATATCGTATCCGAAGGGTTTTGAATGTGTTTTAATTCATCTTCGATCATGTACATTTCTGTACCATAAATCATCTTGATACCTGCACTTTCAGAGGCTTTTTGTGCATCAGGATAGCCTTGCACAACGCCATGATCTGTAATAGCAATTGCATCCATTCCCCACTTCTTAGCTTGTTTAATGTAATCATCAATGGTATTCACTCCATCTAAAGTGGACATTTTTGTATGAAGATGTAATTCTACACGCTTTTCTTCACTTGTATCTTCATAGATTGGATCAAATGGCTCATGACTAATTTCAATAAAATCAGCTTTAATTTGCAAAGATTGTGTAAAATTAGAAATTCTAGGATATCCACGGACTTTTATGATAGTACCAACCTCTTGATACTTTGCTAAGTTTTCTTTACTCAAACTGCGGTGATCTTCGTAGGCTGTTACCTCTATTGAGCCTGTTTTATCGTAGACATATAATGTAGCTAAAGTTTTATCGTTTTTCTTAATGTTTCTAGATTCTGCATAAAATACTTTTCCTACAAAACTAACATTGCCCGAAGACACACTTATATCTTTTAGTTGAATAGGAACGTAATTCCCACGAATTCTTTTTCTTTCTGTCTTTTCGGTTTGAAAATCAAAATTAAAATGCTTTGAAGCCTCTAGAAGAACCTTTTTTAACTCTTCATCTCTTTTAGATATTTCACTATAATATTGACTTTTAGTGGAAATCGTTGTTTTTAAGTTAATATCACTAAAAAATTCCTCGATTGAAGATGTAAGTGGTAAATAGTTTTCTTCAATACTTGGATGTGTAAAATTAAAACATAAATTATTTGTAGATTTATCATAAATATATTCTGGTAAGGGAATTTCTCTTTTGAATATATCTTTCAACAAATCTTGAATTAAAGTGATGATTAAACTTTCATTTTTTTCTTCTTTATAATGGAACGTTAAAGCTGTTTTATATGTCGCTGTTTCAATATGGTCAAATAGTAATCTATATAAAGAATAAGAAGGAAGAATAGGACAAAATAAATCAACTTCAAGAATATTTGTATCTTTATGAAATTGACATTTTTTTAAAGTCATTCCATCAAAAAGATGAACATCATCAATATGTATATTTTTTAAAAATCGTTCCATTAATGCATCCATATTGTACTCCTAGAAAAGACGAATAAAGTCTTTTATTGTCACCACGATCATTAAACCAAATAATAAGATTAACCCTATCATAGAGGCGATACTTTTTGCTTTCGCAGGCATTTCTTTTTTGGTGATTCCTTCAAATATCAAGACTAAAAAATGCCATCCATCAAGTCCTGGGATGGGTAAAAAATTCATAATTGCTAAGTTAATCGAAATTAATCCCCATAGACGGAAGAAGTAATTTACCCCTAAAGAGGTCGCCTGCGAGGATATTTGGAACATTGCTATAGGTCCTCCAAAGGCATCAAGGCCTTGAGAAAATATCATACCAAGTCCTTTAAAGATGACTTGAGAAGATTCTACACATGAATTCCAGGCAAAACCTAATACTTCACCAAAATCTCTATTTCTTCCAGGAAGTGCAACACCCAAAGAATTTGGAAAAGAATATTCGTTTTCACTTCCTTCCTTTAAAGTGGCCTTTGTTTCAAAACGAATTTCATATGTTTCTTTCGTCGTAGGGTTTTCACATTGAAAATAATAGGTTACTTTATCGTTTTGACTACGCGGAAAATATTCAGATTTAATAGTGAAAAATTCGCTTAATTCTTCTGTATTTTGAATATCTTCATCTTTTGTTTCATAAACCTGTTGAACACCATTTCCATCAGTATAGAAAATCATTCTTTCTCCAGATATAAAATCCGAGCGATCAATATACCCGTTTTGCGCTAATAAACCATTTTCATCGGTAACTTTTAAACATCTAAAAGAATTATCAAAGGTTAATGATGTAGCGCCTTCTCCAATAAATAAGAAGAAACCAAGAATTAAATTCATCGTGACTCCCGCGGCCATGATAATCGCTCTTTTATAACGCTTAATGCCATCTAATCTTCTTTCAGGAGGTAAAGATAAAATGAGTTTATCTTCTTCGCTTAATTCTTCTTCTTTTGTCTCGTCGATTTCTTTTTGTCCTCCAGCAGCTTCAACAGTTCCAGCATCCTCGCCGACCATTGAAACAAATCCTCCGATAGGAATAGCACGAAGAGAAAATTGAGTTTCTCCATTTTTTCTTTTATGTTTAAAAATTAAAGGTCCCATACCAATTGAGAACTCTCGGCAATAAACACCAAAAGCTTTCGCAGTTAAAAAATGACCTAATTCATGAATGACAACTAAAACGCTTAAACTTAATAAGAAAATAATTAAAT
Source organism: uncultured Bacilli bacterium (assembly GCA_947626895.1). Taxonomy (GTDB): domain Bacteria; phylum Bacillota_I; class Bacilli_A; order RFN20; family CAG-449; genus CANRPC01. The sequence goes on along the minus strand of CANQTY010000023.1, from coordinate 13,949 downwards.
CTAATATAAATTGCATATTACTTTGCCCCCTTTATATATTCTTGCGTGGCCTCTAAACTTATTTTATGAACATAACATAAATCTTCATACGTTGGATGATCAATAATGCGATGAGAATTCATCACATTTTCAATGACTTCTTCAATTTTATTAAATGGGAGTTTGTTCTCTCGGAAAGCTAGATTTGCTGCTTCGTTTGCGGCATTTAATACACAAGGTAAACTGCCTTTTTCTTTAAGTGCAAAACGCGCTAAATTTAAAGCTGGATAACGCGCTTCATCTAACTTTCTAAAATGTAAACTACCTATGGTATCTAAAGCTAATCTTGGCACAGGGGTTCTTTCATAATTTAAATTAAATAGCGCAAAAGAAATAGGAATTCTCATATCGTGAGGTCCTATATCTGCGACAAATGAGCCATCTTTCATTTCAATTAAAGAATGAATATACGATTCATCATGCAATAAAACTTTAATTTTATCTTCAGGAAAATTAAATAAATAATGAGCTTCAATAATTTCAAATCCCTTATTAACCATGGTCGCTGAATCAATAGTAATTTTTGCCCCCATTGACCAAGAAGGATGTTTTAAAGCTTCTTGAAGAGTAACATTTTTTAATTCATCTCTAGTTAAATCGCGAAATGGTCCTCCAGAGGCTGTCAAAATTAAAGATTCTACATCTTCTTTTTTTCTTCCCATGAAACATTTGGTGATTGCTACATGTTCTGAATCAATGGGATATAAATGCGCAGATGGATGTTTTAAAAGAAGTGAATTGATAAGTTCTCCACCGACAACGATAGATTCTTTATTTGCTAAAGCTAATTCTTTATCATGTTCAATGGCATATAAAGTTGGTTTCAAGCCAATAAAACCCACTAAAGCATTGACCATTAAATCAAAATCACAATGATTTAAAAATGATTCTAATCCATCTTTTTCGCTATAAAATTGAACTTTAGGATAATCATTTTTTAAATAAGATAAAACTTCAAAAGAACAATAAACAGTCCCAATCGAGGGAAACGTATGCAAAATTTCTTTTAAAGCTTCCTTATTATTAAAGCCCGAACAAGAAGTAAGCTCAAAAGAGTCTACATATTTTTTAAAAATATCAAGACTTTGTTTTCCTATACTACCCGTAGCACCTAATAACAAGACTTTTCTTTTCATCATTTAATCAACGCATTCCATGGAGAATATACAATAAATAAAATTAAACAGCTTGTAACTAATGAAGTAATTAAAACGGAATCAAAACGATCCAATAATCCTCCATGTCCAGGAAGAATTGTTCCAAAATCTTTAATCTTATAGAATCGTTTAATCGCCGAGAACATGAAGTCACCTAAAACGGAAACAACCGAAATTAAAATGGAAAAGACGATACACCAATACCAATGATTGATATCTAATAATCCCTTTAATACAGGAGAGCCTAAAGCATCACAAATAAAACAGAAAGCAATGCCTGTTACACTTGCAAGAACACAACCTCCAACAAAGCCTTCCCAAGTTTTCTTTGGAGAAATTCTCGGATTTAATTTGTTTTTGCCAAATGTTCTACCAACAAAATAAGCATACGCATCTGTGATTAATGCTCCTCCAACAACATAAATCAAGAGCAAACATTGTTCCATAAAGTTATCGTAATGGAATAAAGGCTCGCTTTCATCTCGAATCATTAAATTATATAACCCTTCTGGGCAGTATCTTAAAAATAGTACCGATTGTATAGCAATAGAACAAAAGATGCCTAATGTAAATAAATAGCAAGCATGATGAACTGTAAAATCATCTTCAATTAAAACATTAAAGAATAATAGAGCAACAAAGAAAGCTAACGCAAGCGTAGAAATACGAATATCATACATAATAATGGAAAATCCATCGCCTGAAAATTGAACTAAAGATGGATTCGTATAAAGCCAAAATACGAAAGAAATCATCATGACATACATTGTGACATAAATAATGATGGAGAATTTTCTATTACGGAATATTTCTTTTTCATAATCCGTGATTACTTCATATAATTTATCTCGTTCTTCTTTTTCTTCTTTTTTCTTTTGCGCTTTTATTTCTTTTTTCGTTAAAATTTTCTCTTCACTTTCATTATTAACGACTATTTCTTCTGCTTTTTCTTCTTGAAGTTTAACATCTTCTTGATTTTCTTTAGGATTTTCTTCGGAAACGGCCTCTTTTTTCTCATCTTGAACCATGTTTTTTGGATTAAAAATAGGAGCTCTTAAAATTTCATAAGTAATTGCACAAGTAATAATTAAAATAAAAGCAGTAAATAACCATCCTCCAATTAAAATACAAGGAACACCAATACAAAGTAAAACAAGTGCAGTGATGATTCTTGTTTTTAATGATGCTTTATCTTTTTTCTTTTCTTCTGTAGCAGAAACTACTGAAGTTTCATTATTTTCTGCTGTTTTTTCTACTGTTTCATGATTTTGTTCATTCATTTTTAATCCCTCCAAACCGACGCTTTCTTGTCGCATATATTCTTAAGACATTTAAGAATGATTCCTTTTTAAAATCTGGCCAATATTCATCTACAAAGATAAACTCAGCATAAGCAAGTGACCATAACATATAGTTTGATATTCTTTGTTCTCCAGAAGTACGTACCATGCAATCTACTGGAGGTAATGTTCCTGTATCTAAGTATTGATTAACTAATTCTTCATTGATATCATTTACGTTTACTTTACCATTAGATACATCACTTGAAATCTTTTTTATAGCGCGAACAATTTCATCTTTTCCCCCATAATTTAAGCAGATATTTAAGACAAATTCTTTGTTATTCTTTGTCATTTCTATGGCTTTTATAATAACTTCCTGAGTATCGTTTGGTAATTTAGAAATATCTCCTGAAACGATGATTTTTGCTCCTCGAGCGTTTAGTTCGTAAATATCTGTTTCAAAGAATTGTTTTAGCAGTTGAAATAGATAATCAACTTCATCTTTAGGTCTTTTCCAATTTTCCGTAGAAAAGCAAAATAAGGACATACACTCTATATGGTAATCTTGACATAAATTAGCTATTTCTTTAATTCTTTTACAACCTTCTCTATGTCCCATGGTTCTTGGTAAGTTTCTTTTTTTTGCCCATCTACCATTTCCGTCCATAATAAAAGCAATATGGCGAATAGATGTATTCGCAACTGGTTCAGGAGCTTTAATTTTCTTACGGAAAAATCCCATGTTTTCACCTCTTCTACTATTATATATAGTAGAAAATTTAAATTAAATGAAAACAGGTAATTTTATTGAAATGAGTCTTAATGCTTTCTAAATTTTTTTAATAAAACAAAACAAATAAGACCTAAAGAAGAAATTCCAACAAGAGGAAATACTATGTACATCCACATATTATTTTCTTTTTGGGGTCTATTGATAATTAAGGTGATTTCGATATCTACATTTTCATAATACTTAGCATCTTCCCCTATATAACGGGCTTTTACATGCATGACTCCATCTTTAATTTCACTAGATTCTTCATCCCAAATAAAGCCTTCAGGAAGAGAGATTTCCTCTAAAGAAGAAACATCTTCATTTACTTGAATTTCAGTTTCAATTTTAGGACTAATCCCTTTTTCAATGGTAAATTCTAATTCCTTAGTACCTTTATAATCATGAATTCCTTGAATAATTATTTTTCCTGTCCCAGGATAATAATTATTTTGATAAGTAACTTCATAATCTTGATGTAAAATTAATGAATAATTTTCATCCAAAATGTGCACATGGGGTTCATTTTTTTGACCATTAAAGTAAAAAAGTGACTCTTCTAGACTAAATTTTAAAGCAGTAATATCTTTTGGCTCTGCTTTTTTGATTGTTACTTCATGACGATAATTTTGATAATTTTTTTGATCTTCATAAATAGCATACGCTTTTGTTTCTTCATCTTTTAATTCTAATGATGGACTTTCCCAATTCCATCCAGCAGGAAGAGAGATTTCTCCTACCGTTTTTATATTTCTTGAAATAATTATCTCGCTATTTGGCACTGTGCTTGGATTTGCTAAAGGTAAAATATTAAAGGAGGTCTTTAAAGTAGTTGATAAGTAATTTTTCGATTCACCAATTTCTACTCGTATCCAATAAGTTCCTGTTTCCGTTGGTTTTTTATTTGTATATACACCATTTTCTTCTGTTGAGTATGTATATGTTAGTGTGCCATTTTCTTTTAAGCCAACTATTTTAGGTATAGGAAATGAATCTAAATAATAAAAATCATTTAAAATAATTGATACGTTTTCGCGTTTTGCCTTTTGAATCGTAAATTGTAATGTCATAGATCCTGTATAATTATTGATGCCATTTATGGTTACTAAGGCAGCTGAAGATGCATTAATATTATTTTGGTATTCTAAAAAGTAATCGACATCTTTTACTAACGTATAATTTCCATCTTTAGCAATGAGGTTAGGTTTTTTTTGAGTTCCATCATAAGTAAATAAAGTTTCTTCAAGCTTTAATTCAGTTATTGTTCCTATTGATTTTCTATCTTCTCTAGTTAAAGTTATTTCAAATTCAACTTGTTCATAATTATTTTTATCTTCACCATTATAAATGATTTTTGTAACATAAGATTTACTAGAAATTACTTCATTTTCATCTTTCCAAATCCAAGGTGAGGCTAATTTAATTTCCTTTAAGGTTTTTATATATCGAGCAATTGTTAAATTATTGGGAATATTAGATGGCTTTAAGGCTTTTTTGATTTCAAAAGTTTTTTCTATTTTCCCTACATATTGTCCAATTCCTTGAATTATTATTGTAGCAAATCCAGCATTAACATTATTGTTATAAGATAAAGAATATTCTACATTTTCCACAAGAAGAAAACCTTGATCAATAACTTGAATTTCTGGAATAATTGCTTTTCCTTGATAAAAATATTCTCCGATAACATCAATTTGAACATTATTAATATTTTTAGAACCAATAGGTGGGGATTGATTTAATTTATTTACTTTAATACTATAACGCGTGGTCATATAGTACTCTGCATCTTCACCTATATATTCTATTGCATAACTAAAATCAGATAGACCATTAGCTAAAGTGATATCTCCTTCTTTCCAAACCCAACCAATTGGGAGACGAATTTGATGTAAATGTGTAATATTATTATAAACCTCAATTGGCCCTTTTATGAGATTTGGAGGGTACTTAGGCTTAGCTATTTCATAAGTAACAATTCTTGTTCCTATATAAGAGTTTTTTCCTTTAATTGTAACGGTAACACTGCCTGGTTTTGTATTTTGTGTAGAGGTTATTTCATAGTCATCTGCACTTAATAATTTTCCATCCATATATACTTTTATATCAGGAATAATATTTTTTCCTTTTTCATAATAAATAAAAGGATCTGATAAATCTACACGAGCATATTGTAAATCATTTGGCAAAATTTCATTTCGAGAAACTACATTGGTTAAGGCTCTTAAACGGATGACAGGGCCACTACTGGAATCAGCATAGGTGCTTTTTGAATTCGCAGTAGTTTCCCATACATCATTATATTTTCGATAACACATGTCATTAATCGATTCATAATAATCACCAGCATAATAAGGAAAATAAGGATTATTTTTTTGATCTTTTCCACTTACAACGATGGAAAAATATTCTCCTTGATCTAATAAAATTGTTTGTCCTAAATCAATGGTATAAAAACCATTCTTTTCAATATATTGCTTTGTTTCTAAAGCTAATTCTCCATTTTCAGGATTATTTGTAGGATCATTTACGTTTCCAGGATTTACTTTTAAATGACGATAGATTTTAATATCTAGTTCTATTTCATCATTTAAAACTCCTAGAGCGATAGCCTTTAATTGTTCTTGCTTTGATGGTGAAGATAATTTGGCTTCATAAATAACCCCATGAGCGTCTGCTATATATTGTGTTGAGTCATGAGAAATAGAACCATCATAATAATAGATATTTTGATAGTTTTCTTTACTATCTGCGACAGCAACAAATAAATTATTACTTAAATACGCATCATATGATAAATAAAAGCAATGTACACCTTTATATAATTCACCACCATAACCCCAGCTATTTTTGACAATCCACGCGCCATCACTAGATGGAGTATTTGGATAAAATCCTACATTTTTAGAAACACTATCATCCCAACCAACAATTAAAGAGGCATGACCTAAAGAGTCTCCCGAATGATAAACATATGTATCGTATTGTCTTTCAGGTGCCTTATATTCCATAGTTACAGAACCATATTTTAATATGGCTTCTTTAATAGCTTTTTCATTATGTTCAATAGGTATATAGCTTTTAACAAAATATTGAGAGTTTTTTACTAAAGATTTAATATATGCATCATTATAACTTGGACTACTTTCACTAGTTTTCTGAGACATTAATGAATAGCCTTGAGTCATCGATAAAAGGGCATCGTGTGCATACCCTCCACTAGAACGCCAATCGGAATTAGAAAAGGTATCGTGTTTTGTTAAATGTAAAGAATCAAAACTTCCATCTCGATTAGTTGCTAAATATGCAACAATTTGCTCGTCTAAATTGATATCTGATTTTGTCACATTTGGATTTATTTGATTTCTTAATATACTAGCTTCAACCGCGCCTACCGCGGCATATGCCCAGCAAATACCTAGTTCTCCTTGATTTCCTTCTTTGGAAATATAGTCAAACTCTCTTCCGTCAAAGCGTGATAAAGTATCTGCCCAAGAAGATATCTGACTATCGCTTGCATTTTGTAAATCACTTAAAGTAGTTGGTTTTTCTTTATAAACATCTTCAACTATTTCTTGTGCTTTTAGCTTATGGAACTCATTCGGGGTATTAGAAAAATGATTTACTCCTAAAAAGAGAGTAAATATTCCTAAAAGTGTAAAAAATGAGTTTAAAAATTTCTTCATACCAATCAAATTGATTGTACAAAATAATCACTATAAAGTCAATTTAAGTGACTTCTCTTAAATTTTCAGAGATTAGAGTTCTTTACCTAACAAAAAGTCTAATAAGTAAATATGTCTTATTCCGTCTTTAGATAAATCTTCCCAATCTAAAGAAATAATATATCTAGGATAGGAATCCTTAATAGAATCAAATGCTTTAAATTCTCGATTTAATGTATTTTCATTTTCACCCATTTTATAAGTAACTTGAATATATTTTGTTTCGCCGTTTTTTCTAACTAAGAAATCAACTTCTCCATTTTTAGTTTTACCTATATAAACATTATATCCACGGTAGATTAATTCGTTATAAACAAGATTCTCTAGAATTATATAACTACGAAATTCTTTGCGATTGTTTTTTATTTGTGCGATTCCCACATCTGTAACGTAATATTTACTCAAAGTTTTTAATGTTGTCTTCCCTGCAATATCATATCGATACACCTTTTTAATAATAAGTGCTTTACATAAAGCATCTACATATTTATAAAGAGTCTCATTAGATATTTGTTTGCCATTATTTGCTAAATATTGGATAACATTTCCTGATGAAAACTCTCTTCCAATGGTCTCAATAATATATTGCAAAATATCATCAAACAAAGCGTAATCCTCAATACTAATCCTGCTGACAACATCTCTAGCAATGATAGAGTCGTAAACATTATATAAATATTCTTCAATTTCTTCCTCGTTTTTAAAATTGCATCTATACGGTAATCCACCCCATTTAGCATAATCCCAAAACACTTTCAAATCATATCCGTTTTGTTGAGTTAAAGAAATATATTCCTGATATGATAATGGTTCTATGTGAAATGAAACGTAACGACCTGATAATATTGTGGATAGTTCATTAGATAATAATTTACTATTAGAACCAGTTACAAAAATAGATAGATTTTCTAATGATGCTCTTAAAGAATTAACTACATATTCAAACTGATTAACATTTTGCACCTCGTCTAAAAATAAATAATAAATCTTTTCATCGTGAATCTTTTCTTTTACATATTGGTTTAGTTTCATATAGTCTAATAGCTCTTTATTTTCAACAAGTTCGAAATTAATAAAAATAATGTGTTCATCATCAATATTTTTCTTTTCTTTTAATTCATTCACAATTTGTTTTAAAATAACAGATTTTCCACATCTTCTAATACCAACAAGAATTTTAATTAAATTTGTATCATAGAATCCCCGAATTCTAGCTAAATACTTTTCTCTAATAAGCATAATATCACCTCATACATATTATAAACCGTGAAGATTAAATTTAAAAGTTTTTACTCCAAAACGAAAAAACTTTTTATTTTTTAAAATTATTACGCTCTAGAGAAAAAACTTTTTATTTTTCTTGATTATTCTTTATATCTTCGCCTTTTTGCTCAGAAAAAACTTTGTCTGTTTTTGAAAAGATGGTTTTATAAGATAATAGGTTAAATGTCGAATATAAGTGATCAAATTTATGAAGAAGCTTTGCTACTAAGAAAATCAACAACAAGAAGATAGTAGCTACAATAATTCCTATAATATAGCCTGAAAAATCTACAAAAACATCCGTCCAAGAAGCATAGCGACCTTCCGCGAAAAGTTGTAACCATTCTGAAATACCTGCAAGAGCAAGGCCTGTAGGAATAGCTAAAATATAAGATAACCAACGTTTTTTAAACAAGAACAAATAGACAAACCAAAAGCCAAACCCAATGGTTGAAAATAGCAATAAATGCCCTAAAATTTTTCTTATAAACTGACCAAAAGTTTTGAATAATTTTACATCAATCTCAATTTCAGTATATAAGGAAGGATCTTCATTATATGTTGCGCGTATGACTAATCTTCCTAAACTTTTTGCTCTAAATTTATTGCCCGTGAAGGTGGCTCTTCCTTCAATTACTTCATAAGTAACATCATCAACATAATATCCATTATCCCCAAAAGTTTTTAATGAATATAAACCATCTACGATGATGATATTTGAGGACGGAATAATATCGATGGCTTCAGGAGGATCAATATAAACGATGATAGAAATAGTAACACTCTTACTAGGATCAATTTTAGAGGTAATTTTAAGTTTGGCAGTTCCTACATCTTGACTGATAAAATCTGAATCATTATTTTTTAATATCTTTTTCCCCTTTTCTTGTTCTAAAGTGAAAGTAAATATACCTGTGTCTATTGCCTTTTCAGGTTCAGTACTTACTAAATCATATGCACTAAATCTGGTATATGGTTTGATACGATATTCATTATTTTCATTTATTAATTTGGGGTTCCCTTTTAATTTTTGAATTGGAATAAAGTTAGGATTTTCCTTTACTTCAATTTCAAAAGAAATAGGTTCTTTTAAATCCTTATGTGCAAAAGTAATCGTTTCTTTTCCAATGTTTAAAGCTTCATATTTAAAACTATCAAGTTGAATAATATTCCCATGTAGATATGAAATCGTATAGTCCCTAGGTCTAACGATATTGCCGTCTTGATCTTTTAAATAAAAATTGCTATATTCACCTTGATAAAATTCTTTTTGAACTGGAGTTAAACTTGTAATATGTTTTGGGCTTGGTCCATTAGAAAAAACTACACAAGAAGCAGTTACTTTCGGATTACTTTTTAAAGTCGCTACTAAAGTTATTGAACCTGTATGATAAAAAGTAACATAGCCTTTTTCATCAATGGTTGCTAAAGTTTCATCCTTATGCTCATTTAAAGGATACCAATAATCTTTTATAGACCAAATGATTTCTCTATCCGTACTTTCTGAAGGTACATAGGTAATATTGGGCTTTATAGGTTCATTATTATATCCTACTGCTTGAGTTAGCACGAGTTTTTTAGTAGGAATATCTTTTTGTTCCGCCTCAACGACGACTTCTTTACTTCGATCCCCACTTATAGCGCCACTTACCGCGGAACTTTGTTCGCCAGATAAAGAAGATTGAATGAGCATAAAAGTGGTTGCAAAAAGAGTTAAGACCATAGCTAAAATAGCGATAAATCTTAATATATTAAAAGTTCTTCTTTTATTCATCTTTTTGCCTAGCTAAATATACTCTTTTGCTAAATTAAAGAAAGGCAATTAAATTGTCATGATTTCTTTTTCTTTTGCTTGATAGATTTCATCAACCTTTTTCACATGATTATCTATCAATTTTTGAACTTCATTTTCTAAGTTCTTACGCATATCTTCTGGTAAATCTTTATCTAATTTAATTTCGTCCATGGCATCACGGCGAATATTACGTAATGCAACTTTTGCATCTTCAGCATATTTTTTGGCAAGACGAACTAATTCTTTTCTTCTTTCTTCTGTTAATGCAGGTAAAATTAAACGGATAGAAACACCATCAACGATAGGATTAATACCAATATCCGAGGCATTAAGTGCAGCGACAATTGCCTTTAAGTCATCTTTATCATAAGGTTTAATTAAAAGTTGACGTGGTTCAGGAATCGTCACAGAAGCGATTTGATTAATTGGAGTCATTGATCCATAATAATCCGCTTCGACGCGATCTAATAAACTTGCAGAGGCACGTCCTGTACGAATCGTATTGTAGGTAGATTTTAATGATTCTTCAGTCTTACTCATTCTTTCATCATATTTTACTAACATTTCATCCATAATTAATCTCCATTTCTGATGGTGGTACCAATATCCTCACCATCTAATATTTTAACAAAGTTCGAGGAATCTTGCATTGAGAAAACACGAATTTCTATCTCTTTTCCCATGCAAAGTCCTACCGCGGTTCCATCCATGACTTTTAAATCATTTTGAAGGACTTCCTTGAAAGTAAGATTTTTATATAACATGGCATCTTTATTTACTCTTGGATCAGAAGAATAAACTCCATCTACCCCGTTTTTAGCCATTAAAATTGCATCACAATGAATTTCACAAGCTCTTAAAGCCGCGCAAGAATCGGTTGTAAAGTAAGGATTACCTGTTCCTCCCCCGAAGATGACTACTCGTCCTTTTTCTAAATGACGAATGGCTTTCTTTTGAATATAAGGGCCAGCAATTTCATCCATTTCAATCGCGGTCATAACGCGAGTTTCTACTCCAATATTTTCTAATGATGATTGAAGCGCTAAGGCATTAATAACCGTGCCTAACATTCCCATATAATCTGCTTGAGATTGTTCTATGCCAATCGATTCAGCAAGTTTTCCTCGCCAAATATTTCCCGCGCCAACAACAACGGCGACTTCTACACCTCGATCTTTCATCATTTTAATAGATTGAGCGATATCTTTTAAACATTCAGCATCTAAAATTGCCTTAGAATCCCCTTTTAAAGCTTCACCACTGAGCTTTAATAAAACGCGGTGATAATAATTCTTCATAAAGCTTCCTTTCTAAAAAAAGCACTCATAAAAGAGTGCTATTTTTTACTTCATTTGTTTTGCGACTTCTTCCGCAAAATTTTCTTCTCTTTTTTGAATTCCTTCGCCAGTAGCGTAACGAATCATCTTTAAGACTTTAGCGTTATGGTCTTGTAACCATTTACCCACTTTAAAGTCTGGATAAGATAAGAATTCTTGTTCGACTAGAACAGATTCTGCAAAATATTTATCGACTTTACCAGCAAGAATTTTCTTTAACATTTCTTCTGGTTTTCCACTGAGTTTTGGATCTTCTTTTGCAGCTTCTACTTGAATAGATAATTCTTTTTCTCTTTCTTCAGGAGTAATAGCTTCTTTAGTGATATATAATGGCGCATTAGCAGCGACGTGCATTGCTAAATTATCAGCATCTTCTTTACTCACATTACCTTCAATGAGTAATAAAACAGAGATTTTACCACCCATATGAATGTAACTACCAAAGACTTGATTTTCTTCTTTTGTTACAAGTTCAAATCTACGGAAATCAAGTTTTTCACCAATTTTAACAGTTGCATTTGTAAATAATTCTGCCGTGGCTTCTTTCGCACAATTGATGCATCCTGGTTTATTTTCTAATAAGAAATCAGCAGTAGCTACGACTAATTCTTTAAAAGAATCAGATTTAGAAACAAAGTCCGTCTCGGAATTGATTTCTAAAACAACGGCATCTTGACCTTTTTCTTTGACATAGGTCATACCTTCCGCGGCAATACGTCCAGCCTTCTTTGCAGCTTTAGCAATACCTTTTTCACGGAGCCATTCAACAGCTTTTTCAACATCGCTAGCGTTTTCTTCAAGAGCTTTTTTGCAATCCATCATGCCAGCGCCAGTACGTTCACGAAGTTCTTTAATAAGTTCAATCATACTTGCCATAATATAATCTCCTATTCTTCAGTATCAGAAGTTTCTGCTTTGACTTCTTCTTTCTTTTCTTCTGTTTCAGGGGCTTTGGTTTCAGTCGTTTCTTTCTTTTCTACGACTTTTTTACGAGGACGAGATGGTTTTTTCTTACCTTGTTGAGCATCCTCTCTTGCTTTTTGACGAATTTGCTTTAATTCTTCAGCTTTATCAACAGAATTTAACGCATCAACCATAGATACTTCATCTTCTGGTTTGACATTATAAGCATAAAGTAATTGTCCACCTTTGGCTTCGACAACTGCATCTGCTAATAATCCAATAATTAATTTAACAGAGCGAACTGCATCGTCATTTGCAGGAATTAAATAATCAAATTCATCAGGATTTGAATTGGTATCACAAAGTCCAAATACAGGAATACCTAATTTATGGGCTTCTAAGATCGCATTATGTTCTGCATGTGGATCAGTAATAATGACTGCATTTGGAACTTTACGCATTTCTTTAATACCATCAAGATTCTTTAATAATTTGTCTTTTTTCTTTCTTAAGTTAACAACTTCTTTCTTTGGTAATAAATCCAAAGAACCATCGGTTTCCATATCCATTAATTGATTGAGATATCGAATTCTTTTTTGAATGGTTTTGAAGTTTGTTAATGTTCCACCTAACCAACGATTGACAACAAAGAACGATCCAGAACGTAAGGCTTCTTCTTGGACGACTTCTTGAAGTTGTTTTTTCGTTCCAACAAAGAGGACTTTTCCTCCATCAGCAACAATCTTCTTTAAAGCTAAATAAGCTTCTTGGGTTTTTTGTGCTGTTTTTACAAGATCAATGATGTACACACCATTTCTTGCTCCAAAAATGTAAGCATGCATTTTTGGATCCCATTTACGGGTTTGATGTCCAAAATGAACACCTGCTTCAAGTAATTGCTTAGTAGAAATTACAGGGTCGTTTTCATCATGCATAATGCTTTGCATAATATTGTCTTCATTTACTTGATCAACGACTACTTCCTCAAGTACTTCTTTTTCTTCACTCATTTAGTGAATCCTCCTTTTTGTTTATCCTCCCTTGTTTCTAACGTTTTCCCCATCAAACTATGATGGACAACGGAAAACGAATCCGCAAGGTGTGTATTCCCTTTTTCAAGGGTCTTCTTATTTTAGCATGTTAAAAAGTCTTATAGCAAGAAAAATAGCGTGTTTCATAAAGAAAAAAAACGGGTTAGTAATAGGCAATTTATTTAAAAAAACACCTTTAGCAAAATTACAAGTAATTATTCTTTATTTATGAATTTTAAGCATTTAAAAAGAGCTCTAATGAACTCTTTTATGGAGCAATGAAGCTCCCAGGTTTCGAGATACTTTTATTATATGCCCTTGAATTCAAAATACAAGGATATTTCCGTCAATTATATTTTTTAGGCATTTAAAAAGAATCCGTTTGGACTCTTTTATGGGACAACCAAGCCCCCAGGTTTCGAGATTACTTTTATTATATGCTTTTTCCAGTAAGATTCAAATATATTCTAATATTTTTTTGAATTTATTGCCTCGTGATGTTTGGTCTCAGCATAATAATCAGTCATTTTAGATATATGGACTGCAATAAATCTAATATAAAGTTTATAAACCCGTTTTTAGGATTTAACACCATAAAATTTAGGATTTAGAAATATTTTCAGTAAAGTTTACTTATAAAATAA
>CANQTY010000022.1 GCA_947626895.1 uncultured Bacilli bacterium | reverse complement strand
TTAATTAATATAATCATATTCTTTAAAATTGATATAAAATAAAAAAGACGTAAGGAGATTTAAAAAATGAAAGAAAGAATCATTCAATGGATACAAGATTATTTTGAAGAAAATGGCAAAGGATGTAATGCTATAATCGGTATTTCTGGGGGTAAAGATAGCTCTATTTGTGCTTCTTTACTAGTAAATGCCTTAGGTAAAGATCGTGTTATAGGTGTTTTACTTCCCCAAGGGGAGCAACACGATAAACAAATGGCACTAGATTTAGTTAACTATTTAGGCATTAAACATTATGAAATTAATATTAAAAATATCTGTGAAGACTTTATTCATTCCATTGCTCAAAGTGGCATTAAAGAAGAAACTTTAAGAAATAATAAAGTATATTATTCGAATACTCCCGCGCGGGTAAGAATGACTATATTATATGGAATTTCTGCTTTATTTAATGGAAGAGTAGTAAATACTTGTAATAAATCAGAAGATTATGTGGGTTATTCTACTAAATTTGGTGATAGCGCGGGTGATTTTTCTCCCTTAAGTGATTTAACAGTCACTGAAGTAAAAGCTTTAGGTTATGAATTAGGTTTACCTAAAAAATTTATTGAAAAGATTCCTGAAGATGGATTATCTGGCAAAACCGATGAAGATAATTTAGGTTTTACTTATGAAGCATTAGATCAATATATTGAAACTGGGAAAATGGATAATCAAGAAATGAAAGAAAAAATCGATCAATTACATAAAGCAAATCTTCATAAGATTACCCCAATACCAAGTTTTAAAAAGTGATGATATTTCTTCATCATTTTTTACGTTTATAAAAAAGCTCTCTAGAAACGAATATATTCTAGGAGCTCAAACCATTAAATCACTTTCTAGAAGTGACTTTCTAACCGACCATTTATTCACCGCGTATCGGCCAGTAGCATACTTAACATCCCGACCATTTATTAACCACATATCGGTCAGTGGCAAACTTTCTACTTTTACTTTAATAAATGTTTTTAAATAAATCAATAGCTAAATTTTAAAAACCAGCTTTCGCTGGTTTTCATTTACTTATTTATCTTCTTTTTTAGCTTTCTTTTTTTCAGCCTTTTTTTCTTGTTTTTCTTCTTTTTCAGCTTCTTTTTTCTCTAATTTAGCTTTCTTTTCTTCTTCTTTCTTGGCCTTCTTCTCTTCTTTTAAGGCTTGTTTTTCTTTTTCTTCTTCTTTCTCTTTTTCAATTTGTTCTTGAGTCTTAGGTTCTTTAGAAGGTTTACATAAGATTCCTACGACGACACAAAGTACTCCAAGGAGTAAAAGAATAGAAACAAATACCCATAAGATAAAGATATCTTCGATGACATTCGTGGACATAAAGAAGACACCAAAGGATAATAAGACGATATCTACACAGAATTGCCATAAAGGATATTTGGTTTTTCCTTTTTCACCATAAGCATCGTAAAAATAACCATGGAAACAACCAACTAAGCCACGTAAGAATAAAGCAAATCCAAATAATCTACATACGGTAAAGAAATCTGGAAGTAATTGGACAAATGGGGATATAAAACAGAAAACATCAATGATTGCAAGTAAGACAAATTCGACGATTTGCATCGTATAGACAACCATGAGTTTTCTTTTACATATTTGTCTAAATAGATAAAAAGCAAGATATAATGTTAAAAAGATGCCCATGATGACGTAGATAATATTACTACCCCAATCTTTCCATGGAACATCCACGCCTCCCCAGAAGGGAGCTAAAAATACAAAGCCAGCGATAAAGATGACCGCGGCAATAAAATAAAGCCAAAATAGTTTGGTCTTTTTAAATGATACGATTTTTTTCATACATGTTCCTCCAACAAAAGTATTGTAATATGTTTATTTTTCGTAAACAATAGAAGTTTGATTTTTTTATTTTTTTGTCGCGACGCGAATACGATTCATCGCTTTTTTTAAAGATACTTCCGCGCGTTTGATATCGATATTTTCGTCATGACTTGATAGACGCTTTTCTGCTCGTAATTTACTTTGTGTAGCTCTTTCTACATCAATATCATTGATTCCCTCGAAAGAATCCGCTAAAAGGAGAACACCATCTTTTGTAACATGAAGAATTCCTCCTCCTAAAGCATAGATTTCTTCCCCACTACTAGTTGATAATACTAAAGGAGCAATATCTAAGATGGCATCTAAAAGAGTATGACCTTTTAAAATTCCAATCACTCCATCAAGAGTCTGTACATGCACTAAATCGACATCTCTTTCAATCATCTTTCCATCTGGAGTCACCATTTTAAAGGGAAATAATTTACTCATTATTCTTCCTCGCTTGCTTTTTTTAGCACATCTTCAATTGTTCCAGCATATAAGAATGCACCTTCAGGAAGATGATCATATTTACCAGATAAGATTTCCTCAAAAGAGCGAATATTATCTTCAAGTTTTACATAAACACCTTTAAAACCATTATAAGCCTCTGCGACATGGAAAGGTTGAGATAAGAAGTTACGAATTCTTCGAGCTCTATTAACTAAGGCTTTATCTTCAGGAGATAATTCATCCATACCTAAAATAGCAATGATATCTTGTAATTCTTTATATCTTTGTAAGATTTGTTGTACTTTTCTTGCCACAGTATAATGACGTTCCCCGACGATATGAGGATCTAAAACATTCGATGTCGATTGTAAAGGGTCAACAGCGGGATAAATACCTAATGCCGCGGTTCCTCGATCTAGGACGGTTTTCGCGTCAAGATGTGAAAATGTTGTCGCTGGCGCAGGATCAGTTAAATCATCCGCGGGAACATAAATCGCTTGAATAGAAGTAATGGATCCATCTTTTGTAGACGTAATTCTTTCTTGTAATTGTCCCATTTCTGTCGCTAAAGTCGGTTGATAACCTACCGCGGAAGGAATTCTTCCCATCAAAGCAGAAACTTCACTACCTGCTTGAGTAAAGCGGAAGATATTATCGATAAATAATAAGACATCTTGATGTTCATGGTCTCGAAAATATTCGGCCATCGTAAGGGCTGCTAAAGGAGCACGCATTCTTGCTCCAGGGGGTTCATTCATCTGTCCAAAGACAAGACTTGTTTTAGAAAGAACACCTGTTTCTTTCATTTCATAATATAAATCATTTCCTTCTCTAGAACGTTCTCCTACTCCTGCAAAAACAGAAATACCATGTTGTTCTGTGGCAATATTATTAATTAATTCTTGAATTAAAACCGTTTTACCAACACCTGCTCCACCAAAAAGACCAACTTTACCACCCTTTACATAAGGACAAAGTAAATCGATTACTTTTATCCCTGTCTCTAAGATTTTTGAAGAGGTTTCTTGATCTTTAAAAGATGGTGCCTTGCGGTGAATTGGCATTCTTAATACATCATCTTCTAAAGGAGATAATCCATCAATTGGTTCTCCAAGAACATTAAACATTCTTCCTAATGTTTTTTCTCCGACAGGAACTTTAATTGGTTCATTGGTATTGATTACGTTCATGCCTCTTGTTAATCCTTCGGTTGGACCCATAGAAACACAACGTACCACATCATCTCCAATATGCGCTAAAACTTCTAAAACAAGCGTTTTATTATCATTTAAGTTTAACTTTAATGCAGTTAATAAACGGGGTAATTTTCCTTTTTCAAATTGGACATCAACAATCGGTCCTATAACCTCGATGATTTTACCTTCATTTTCTTTCATGATGTAACCTCCTAGTTTTGATTTCTTGCTCCTGCAACAACATCGATTAATTCATTGGTAATCGAAGCTTGACGAGCTTTATTATATTGTAATGTTAATTTTGCAACTAATTCATCTGCATTATCCGTGGCATTATCCATCGCATTTCTTCTTGAAGCTTGTTCCGAAACAAGTGTTTCAATCAATTTTCCATAAAGCATTGTTTCTATATATTTAGGAATAATATTTTCTAAAAATACTTTTTGAGATGGTTCATAAAGTGGAGAATAAGCAAGATCCTCTTCTTCTTTACTGAATACTAAAGGAAAAAGAGGAAAGGTTTTCGGTTCAAAAGTAATCGAATTTCGATACGATGTATAAATAAGTACACAAGATGTATATTCTCCTGTTTCATATTCTTTGAGAATCTTTTTAGCAAATTCTTTCACTTTGTCATAATCGATATGATCGAGTAAATCGATATCTTCAGTATCTTTATTTTCTTCTTCTTGATAACGCATTTCTCCTTTGCTACCAAGAAGATATAACTTATCTCCTTTTTTATATATCGTATCGGTAAATTTAAAGATGTTATAATTATATCCCCCGCATAAACCAAGTGAAGAAGAAACGACAATCAGTAGTTTTTTATTCGCATTTGGAAAATGTTTTAACGCAACAGGTAAAGAAGACTCTTCAAAAGACATTCCTTTAAAACAAGTCGTAATGATTTCTTGTAAAGTCGATAAATAGCTTTTGATATTATCTAAAACACGTTGATGTTTTTTTAATTTAACACTAGCAACAAGTTCCATAGCTTTCGTAATTTTTCTTGTTGACTCTACCGAACGGATTCTTGATTTAGTACGATGTAATGTAGACATAATTAGCCTCCATAAGATTCTTTAAATTCATCTAAGGCTTTCTTTAATGAGGTGCGTAAAGCATCCTCAAGTTTTTTTGTTTTGCTTAATTCATCAATAATTTCATGATAAGAATTATTGATATAATTCCATGCTTTATCTAAGTAAGTTGAAATTTCTTTTTTATCGATATCATCTAAATATTTTTGTTGAGCAATAAAGATTTCTATGACTTGTCTTTCCATCGTTAAGGGGGAATATTGATCTTGTTTTAACACTTCCATTAAAGCTTCCCCATGACGTAAGACTTTTTTCGTATTTTCATCTAAATCACTACCAAATTGAGAAAATGATTCTAATTCTCGAAAATTTGCTAATTCAATTTTTAAAGAAGAAGAAACTTTTTTAATACAAGGAAATTGAGCAGCACTACCCACGCGAGATACAGAAAGTCCGCTATCAATGGCAGGTCTTTGTCCTGCATTAAATAAATCACTCATTAAAAAGATTTGTCCATCGGTAATGGAAATGACATTGGTAGGAATATAAGCAGAAATATCCCCTTCTTGGGTTTCAACAATCGGTAAAGCCGTTATCGAACCATTTCCATATTCACTTGATAAGCGACAAGCTCTTTCTAAAAGTCGAGAATGTAAATAGAAGACATCTCCAGGATAAGCTTCTCTTCCAGGAGAGCGCTTTAATAATAAGGATAAAGTACGATAGGCTACTGCATGTTTTGAAAGATCATCATAGACGATTAAGACATCTTTTCCTTGTTCCATCCATTCTTCTGCAATACTTACACCAGTGTAAGGAGCAATATATTGTAAGGGAGCAAGTTCACTGGCCGTTGCGCTAACAACCGTTGTATATTTCATTGCCCCATGATCTTTTAAACGTTGCACAATTTGGGCAACCGAAGAATTTTTTTGACCAATGGCCACATATACACATAAACAATTCTTTCCTTTTTGATTGATGATGGTATCAATAGCAATCGCGGTTTTTCCCGTTTGACGATCTCCAATGATAAGCTCTCTTTGCCCTCGACCAATAGGAATCATCGCATCAATTGCTTTAATCCCTGTTTCTAAAGGGGTATTGACGGATTTTCTTGTCATTACTCCTGGAGCGATTCTTTCAATTGGACGCATTTTACTATACTTAATTTCTCCAAGTCCATCAATTGGTTTACCTAAAGCATTGACCACTCTTCCTAAAAGGGCATCCCCGACAGGAACCTCTACGACGGTCTTTGTTCTTTTAACGACATCCCCTTCTTTAATTAAGCCATCATCGCCAAGTAAAACGGCACCAACAGAATCCTCATTTAAATTCATGACCATACCATAGACATCATGAGGAAAAAGAAGAAGTTCACCATTCATGGCACTATTTAAACCATAGACAAGAGCAATTCCATCTCCAATAGTAATAACACTACCGACATCATGAGCTTCAATTTTATGTTCATAATGTTCGATTTGTTCTTTTATTAAGGCACTGATTTCTTGCGTTTTCATATTTAAGCTCCTTCCTTTTTTAATGAGGCTTTTAGCCTGTCTAGTTTTGTTTTAATGGATCCATCATAGATTTGATCTTGGATAACTACACGAATTCCTCCAATTAAACTAGAATCTACGATATTTTTTAGTTTGACTTTCATTTTCTTTTTTTGATAAAAAGCATCTTCAATTTTTTCAATTTCTTGTTCTTTTAGCGCTTTAACTGATAAGATTGTTCCTTCAAGAATCCCTTGATTATCTTGATAAAGTTGATTAAAGATTTCATAAATTTCCTCTAGATTATTTAAGCGATGTTGATCTAATAACACCTTTAAAAAGTTGATGAGAAAGGGATCAAATGTAGCAAGTGTTTGATCGATTACTTTCTTACGTTCATCAAGATGAAGGAACTCACACTTTAAAAGTTCATGAAAAGATGGTTCTTCTTTAAAAAGCGTAACTAAAGAAGAAAATTCATCATGAATCTTCTCTACTAAATCATGATCTTTAGCTAAGGTAAATAAGGCTTCTGCATATTCATTTGAACATTCCATATTAATCCTTCTTTAATCCATCGATGAAATCAGAGATGAATTTTTCATGATCTTTTTCATTAACTTCTCTTTCTAGAATCGCTTTTGATGCAGTAAGAGCAACATCGATAATATCATCTTTTACTTCTTCACTTGCTTGCTTCTTTTCTAAAAGAATTTCATCTTCTGCATTCTTTTTCATTTGTGCAATTTCTTCTTTGGTCTTTTCTTTCATTGCTTCACTTTCTTTATAAGCGTCCTCTTGAGCTTTACTAATAATTTCAGAAGCTTTTAATTTTGAATCCATCAATTCTTTTTTAGAAGCCTCAAGTTGTTCTTCAGAAAGTCTTTTATTTTCTTTTGTTTCATTCATTTCATTTGCTAAAAAATCCTCGCGCTTTTTTAAATAATTTTTCACGGGCTTATAAGCAAATTTAATGACGATAACAACCATGACAATAAAAGCCAAAAGTTGAATTAAAAATGCCCATACGTTTGGAACTAACTTATGGATAATATCATCTTGATTTGGTAAGGAGATATTATCCTCATAAAAAACTAAAAAAATCGATAATGAAGTCATAAGATCTCCTTTTCTAGCCTACAAATAGGCAAAGAATAGCCATTAATAAAGCGTAAATACCTGTTGTTTCATCAAGAGCACAACCTAAAATCATGGATGAACGTAACTTTGAATACATTTCAGGATTTCTTGCCATTCCATCAAGGGCGTGAGAAACAATTCTTGATTCTCCAATAGCACAGGCTGCACCACCTAGTACTGCGATTGCCGCGGCAAATGCGTTTGTCATAATTTTCACCTCCTTAATTATTCACTTTTTTTAATGTTAACATCTCTTCTTCTTCTGTATCTGGATCTTCTTGCGAGACAAAAATCATCGTAAGCATGACAAATACTAGAGTCTGAATCACTCCAGAGAAAAGATCAAAATATAAATGTAAAACGGGTGTCACAAAAGGAGCGAAAAATAATTGATTTGCTCCACTTGGAATAAAGGAAAAGACAAATCCTGATGCTTGCGCTAAAAAGGCATAAATAATACTCATCAAGACATATCCACTTAAAGCATTTCCAAATAAACGTAACGTTAAAGATAATAATGGAGACCACATCGATAATAAATTAATTGGAACAAATGCAGGAATATATGGGGGTAAAGGATCGGTAAATCTTAAAAAATATTTTCCTTTATTGGCTCTCATCGCAGTAACGTGAATTAAAACAAATGTACATAGTCCTAAACTTAAAGGAACTGCAAGATAGGAAGCTGGAGATGGTAAGCCAGTAAGAGAAAATGTAAAAGCGATAAATATATAGATAAATAAAGCCATCACATAACCTGCGAAAGGTTCCCATTTCTTTCCCATTAAATCAATTGTAAAATTACGGACAAGTTTTACTGCACTTGAAATTACTAAAATAAACCCATGAGGGCGAGTCTCTAAAGGATCGGCATGTTTAAATTTAAAATAAATCACAAAACTTAAGATGATAATGAAAAGCATCACGATTAAAGAAGAATAGATTTCTCCTGGAATATCAAAATCTAACATATGAGAAATTGCATCTTCAAAAGCGCTAGAATAAAAACTAAACTTTATCATGCTTTTTCTCCTTTTGATTTATCTATCATCATTAAAGCGGTTACCCCAAGAAAAGGTAAAGTAGTTAAAATCAAATATAAATAACGGAATTTAGATGCCCCATCGCTTGTAAAATAAAAGATTAAAGCAGGAAGAACTAAACTTAAAATGATGCATAAAAATCTTAAAAAAGTCATTAAGTAAAATAAAAAAATGCCTTTCCCTTCACTTTCAGGAGTGATAAAAGACATTCCTTTTGTTAATAAAAAATAATAAATGAGAGCAAAAACAAAGCCAAAAGAATAAGCACATGTTATTTCCCAAATTCCAAAAAATAGACCAATCAAAGAACAAAGGAGTAATACGCCACATATAGAAACATAAATAAGCAATGATTTTTTCTTATAGTCCATCATGGCTCCTCCTTTTCATGTACCCATATTATAGAAAATTAAAACATAAACTTCTATATTTTTTTATTATTTAAAAAGGGCTTTCATCAAGTTTATGCTCGTGTACAAATTTTAGCTTCTTAATCTTTTATAACTTCCAATTTCTTTTAAAGAATCTAAATATTTCATATCTTCAGAAGAAATCACAAAATCCACATCAATATTTTCTTTAATACGATTTTCATGGACAGATTTTGGTAAGGGAGATGTTCCTTTTTGTAAGCAATATCTTAAGCAGATTTTTGCAGGACTTACCTGATATTTATCAGCGATTTCTTTTAATAAAGGATGATCGATAATTTCTCCTGTAGCAAAAGGCGAATACGCTTCAATTAAAATGTTTTTTTCTGCACAATATTTACAAATATGATCTTGTGTATTGCCAATAAAATAACGGATTTGATTGACCATAGGAACAAAACCTGTCGCATCAATTAAAGGGATAATATCTTCTTTTTGGAAATTCGATACACCAATGGAACGAATCTTTCCCTCATTATAAAATTCAATCATCGCTTTCCATACTTTGATATTTCCTTCATGATAATCCCCTCCGACATCTGACCAAGGCCAAGGCGCGTGGATTAATAATAAATCGACATAATCGCTATCTAAACTTTTCAAAGAAGATAGAAAATGACTTCTTGCTCCTTCATATGTTTTCACTTGCGCAGGAATTTTTGTGGTAATAAAGATTTCTTTACGGTCTACTCCACTTTCTTTTATACCTTGAGCAACGCTTTTTTCGTTTCCATAAGCATAAGCAGTATCAATATGACGATATCCATATTGAATAGCCCATTTTACAGCATCAACACATTCTCTTCCATCTTGAGATTGCCAGGTTCCTAAACCAATTTTAGGGATTTTAACTCCATTATATAAGGTAAAAACTTCATCTTTAACACTCATGTTTTTTCTCCTTTTTGTTATATAAAAAGTATAGCATAAAAAGCTTTAAAAAATAGAGTTTTATTTATCTTTATTTTATAAACAAATAGTCATGTAAGGTGGAATACATAAAATTTCATCCTTTTTCATCAAATTATTAGGATGAATCACATAAGCTTGAGCAATGTTTTTTGCATATTTTTTCATAAATCTTTCTAAAGAAGTGAAAGAATAACGATTTGTCGTTTTAATCACAATAGGAATTACTTTGTGCTTAAGTAACAACCCATTTGAAAGAAGAATGTCTATGCTTATATCATTACGATGACTTTTTTCATTATAGTGGGTATAAAAATATAATTTATGATGATTACAAGTAAGCATTTGGGCTACCATATTTTCTAAAAACATCCCATGATAAATGGATAAATTGTTATTAAGAATTTCTTGATATAATTGCTCTTCACTAATATTCTTTTCACTAAGCAGATGACTTATTAGTAAACCTGTATCTCCAAGATAACACTTAATCATTGTTGGATTTTCGTTTTTATTCATATACGTTTTAAAATTCACGCAAGAATAGCTTTCAATTACCATATTTGAATCCTCAAGCCAATCAAAAGTACGAAATAATTTAGTATAATTTTCTCCCTTCTTAATTGAAGAAAAATGCACTCTTTTATCTTTAGAGGAAAGAAAAGTAGGAATTTGATTAAATAAAGAGAGCATTTTATGATGATAATTTTTTGCAAAACTTCCTATTTCCCTTTTATATATAGAAAGAAGCTTTTGTTTTTCTTCTTCAATAGTAAAAATATTCCAATTATTATCAATAAATTTTTTGACACTAGATGGCATACCTCCAATAAGCATATATTGATTGAATAAAAGCATAGCTTTTTCATGCTCATATTCATACAAAGGAGTCTGATTTTGGAAATGTTCATGAATAAAATCAATGAAAACATTATATCCAAGTGCCCAACAAAATTCTTCAAAATCCATAGGAAACATTTCCATGCTATTTTCTTCTGAAGGAATTAAAATATCTTTTACGTTTTCATAGATATTGATAGTAAAGCCAATTTCTATATAATCATATCTTCCATCTGCAACTAAATGTTTGATTAATTGTCTAGCTCTAGTAAAATGATGCACATTATCAAACACCACTAAAGAGGCACGAGGATAAAGTTTAACTCCATATTCCACGGATAAAATCATCAAAAGAATATCTAATTCATGAGAATGCTCATAAAAGGCATCTTTTACTTTTTCACTCGCAGATTTGAAATCAATATATAACATACTCTTATATTCATTTTTTCCAAATTCTTTTACGATAGTTGTCTTTCCTACTCCAGGAGCACCTTCAATAAGCATCGCAGTTGCCCCATTTCTCGTTGTTTTCCATTTAACTAATTGATCATAAATTTTTCTTTTAAATAGATTTTCCATATGCTCCTCTTATTTATT
This sequence comes from uncultured Bacilli bacterium, assembly GCA_947626895.1. Classification (GTDB taxonomy): domain Bacteria; phylum Bacillota_I; class Bacilli_A; order RFN20; family CAG-449; genus CANRPC01. The sequence continues at coordinate 10,491 of CANQTY010000022.1, read as the reverse complement.
TTTTCCATAAAGCGCAGGTTTAGAAAAACACTTTTTGCCACTTTACGCAAGTTTAAAAAAAATAAATTTCTAAAATACGCATATTAAATAGATATATAAATTTCTATTTTACGCACATATAATTATAGTGAATAAGAATGTCATATGCAATTGATAAATCAAATTACTAAGTGAATATATGTACATAAAATAAACTTTTGCAACCACGAGTTGACAAATTTCAAGCTACACTTGGTAGACACTAATTTTCAAAAACGTTATGATTTTCTTGATTGAAAAAGCAAAACTATATGGAGGAGCATCAATATGTTAATCGGAGAAAAAATTACAGCATTAAGAAAGAAAAATGGATGGTCTCAAGAAGAACTTGCAGATAAAATGAATGTATCTAGACAAGCAGTTTCAAAATGGGAAAGTGACCAAACTATTCCAGATTTAGATAAAGTTTTAATATTAAGTAAATTATTTAATGTAACTACAGATTATTTATTAAAAGATGAAATAGAAAATCAAGACTTTGTTACTGTATCTAATCAAGTAGTTATGAAACATATTTCTTCCTCATTTGCTTGTGAATTTATGGTTTGGAGAAAGAAAGCATCTTTACGTATCGCTCTTGGAGTGTTTCTTTGTATTATCTCAGTAATTCCTTTAATATTTTTAGCATCTTTAACAACTGTAGAAAACTCCCCTATAAATGAACTATTTGCCTCTATTTTAGGACTTATTTTATTACTTATTTTTGTTACTCTAGGAGTCATTTTATTTATCTCTTGCGAATTTAAAAATGCTCCTTATAAATTTATTGATAAAGAACCCTTTGAATTAGAATATGGTGTAAAGGAAATGATTCAAGAAAAACAAAATGCATATCATCCTACTTATATAAAAATCAATATCATTGCTACTGCAATATGCATTCTTTCCCCAATTTCTTTATTTATTGGAATTCTTCTAATCAATGAATTTCTCATCGTATCTATGCTTTGCATCACGATATTTTTAGTAGGAATAGCTACATTCTTATTTATATATACAGGTGTACAATATGCTAGTACACAAAAGCTTTTAAAAGAAGGAGATTTTGATTTACATTATCAAAGAAAGAATCGAATAAAAGGAATCATCTCTTCAATATTTTGGGAATGTACAACTGCAATTTATTTATTATGGAGCTTTTTATCTAATGATTGGGGCTTCACTTGGATTATTTGGCCTATTGCCGCAATCATCTTTTTAGTCATCGATCATTTATGCAATTTATTTTTTGATAAAGATAAAGAAGACGAATAAGAACAGTTGAATTTCAATTGTATACGTTTTAAAGATATAAAAAAAACACGCTAATCAGGTCGTGTCTTCAGTATAACCTATCTTGGTGACCCGTACGGGATTCGAACCCATGAATGCATGCGTGAAAGGCATGTGAGTTAAGCCACTTCTCCAACGGGCCAGGTGGCGCCAAGCATAGGGCTCGAACCTACAACCGATCGGTTAACAGCCGATTGCTCTACCATTGAGCTAGCTTGGCACTTCTTCAACAGGCAATTAAAATACTATCATTACATTTTATGAATTGCAACAGTTTTTTTAATTTTTCTATTTTTCGTGTTTCTAGGGTATTTTAAGGCTTTTTATCCCTTCATTTTTTTATAAAAAAGGGGCTAAGATGAGCATTTCTTAACCCCAAATTATTTCGTTTAATTTGAATTTTATTTCTTATATAAATTAAATAAGGAATATAAGCCATCAAATTTTGCAATTGGCTTTTCTCCTCCTGCCATATTGAGTTCATCTTCAATACGGAGAAGTTGATTGTATTTTGCAATACGATCTGTTCTTGATAAGGAACCTGTCTTAATTTGACCAGCATTAGTTGCTACGACGATATCTGCAATTGTGGTATCTTCGGTTTCACCTGAACGATGGGAAACAACCGCGGTATAACCTGCACGTTTTGCCATTTCAATGGCATCAAAAGTTTCGGTTAGTGTTCCAATTTGATTGACTTTAATTAAAATGGAATTCGCACAACCTTCTTTAATACCTTTAGCTAAACGTTTGGTATTTGTGACGAATAAATCATCACCAACGAGTTGAACTTTTTTACCTAAACGATCAGTAAGAAGTTTCCAACCTTTCCAATCATCTTCCGCTAAACCATCTTCAATGGTCTTAATTGGGAATCTATTTATTAAATCTTCATAGTAATCAACCATTTCTTCAGAAGTTAAACTACGATTTTCTGCTTTTAAGTTATATTTACCTGTCTTTTCATCATAGAATTCACTTGCCGCGGTATCACAACCTAAATAGATATCTTCACCAGGTTTATATCCTGCAGCTTGAATTGCTTCGACGACGAGTTCAAAGGCTTCTGAATTGCTTCCTAATTTAGGAGCGTATCCACCTTCATCACCAACACCTGTGTTATATCCTTTTTTCTTTAAGATGGTCTTTAATGCATGGAATACTTCCGCGCCCATTCTTAAGCATTCTCTAAAGGTAGGGGCACCTGCTGGAAGAATCATAATTTCTTGGAAATCAATGCAGAAATCAGCATGTTGTCCACCATTTAAAATGTTCATCATTGGTAAAGGTAATTGTTTTGCATTAACTCCACCTAAATAGCGATATAATGGAAGACCAGAATATTCTGCAGCAGCTCTTGCACAAGCCATTGAGACACCTAAAATCGCATTAGCGCCTAATTTTTCCTTATTTTCAGTTCCATCTAATTCAATCATTAAATGATCGATGGCAACTTGATCACGGACATCCATTCCGATGAGTTCTGGGGCGATTAAATCATTGACATTTGCTACGGCCTTTAATGTACCTTTTCCACCATAACGAGATTTATCCCCATCACGAAGTTCGAGGGCTTCATGAACACCTGTCGATGCTCCAGAAGGAACAAGGGCACGTCCAAATGCACCACTTTCGGTCAACACTTCGACTTCGACCGTTGGATTTCCACGTGAATCCAAAACTTCTCTTGCGTATACGCTTTCAATATATGGCATAAAAACACTCCTTTTCTAACAAAAAAATTATACAATAGTAGTAATGAAAAATAAATAGTTTCCCACTTGAAAACACTTTCATTTCATTAAAAAACCATCGCAAGATGGTTATTTAGTAAGTTTACGTTCAATGGCATCATAGACATCTTGAACGGTTTTAAAGGTTAACATTTCTTCTTCTTCAAATTGAATATTAAATTCTTCTTCAATTGACATTAAAAGCTCTACTAGATCTAAAGAATCAAGGCCTAATTCTTTTAATAAATCTTCCTTTTTAATATCGGTTCTTTTCGAAACCTTTGAGAATAATTTTGCTAATCTTTCATCTATATTCATATAAACCTCCAAAAGCACGCCCTTATTTTATCATGCTTAAAATTTCACTTCAATAACATTTATTTAAACATTCTTGCACATTTTATAGCTAGTTTCCATTTTTTATATTTTTCATTTCTTTTCTTTTCATCCATCATAGGAACAAAGATTTTTTCATAACGATGCGCTTTTTTAATTTCCTCAAGTGAAGTGAAGATATTTAAAGTTAAAGCACATAAATAGAATACCCCTAAAGCAGTGGATTCCTTTACATAAGATTTTTTCACTTCACAATTCATAATATCGCTTTGAAATTGCATGAGATAGTTATTACTTGAAGCTCCTCCATCGACTTGAATACTTGTTATTTCTTTACCTGTTTCTTCTTTAATAACTTCTAAAACATCTTTTGATTCATAAGCAATTGCCTCTAGAGTTGCTTTAACAAAGGCATCTTTATTTGTCGAACGACGAATACCAAATACACTTCCCTTACAATCATTATCCCAATATGGAGTACCAAGTCCTACAAAAGAAGGAACAACATAAAGTTCTTCATCTTTTGATTTTAAGGCACATTCTTCACTTTCTGATGACTTTTGAATGATTTTTAATTCATCTCTAAGCCATTGAATAGCGGCTCCTCCAATTAAAACTGAACCCTCTAAAGCATAAGTGATTTCTTTATCCATTCCCCAAGCAATTGTAGTTAATAATCCTTGATTATATCTTCTTGGTGTTTTTCCTATATTCATCAATAGAAAACACCCCGTTCCATAAGTATTTTTTAATTCACCTTCATTAAAGCAAGTTTGACCAAATAAAGAAGCTTGTTGATCTCCTAAAATACCTGCAATGGGAATAGGAACATTAGAAAATAAAGTCGTATAACCAAAAATGGATTTAGAATCTTTTACTTCTGGAAGCATACATTTAGGAATATTAAAAATAGAAAGTAATTCTTCATCCCATTTCTTTTCATAGATATTAAATAATAAAGTTCTTGAAGCATTTCCTATTTCACTATAATAAGACTTTTTATTTGTTAAATGATAAAGTAAAAATGTCTCTACATTACCAAATAAAACATCCCCATTTTTCGCCTTTTCATGTAAATTATAATGATCTAATAAATAAGCAATTTTTGAAGCAGAAAAATAAGGATTTAAAATGAGACCTGTTTTATTTTGAATCACATTTTCATAGTCTTTTATCTTATCACAATAACTTTGACTTTGTTTTGATTGCCAGACAATCGCAGGACATAAAGGTGCACCATTTTTATCAAAAAGAATTGTTGTTTCTCTTTGATTTGCAATACCTAGCGAAGCAATTTCTCTAACGTATATATTTCCTTTTTCAATACATTCTTTAATCACCTCAATTGTAGATGATAATATTTCATTTGCATCTTGTTCTACTGCCCCATCAAAAGGATAAAGACAATGAATTTCTTTTTGAGCTATATAGCAAATCTCTCCTTTTAAATTAAAAGCAATTGCACGTGTTGATGTCGTTCCTTGATCAATTACAATAATATATTTCTTTTCCATATATTTACAACTCCTTTATTAAAAACAACTTGATTAAGATTTATAAAGTGGTTTTAAATTTATTCATCTTCATCTTGCTTATTTTCCTTTATTTCTTCATCACTATTATCAACAATATTTTCTTCATTTTCATTATTATTTTCATCTTCTAAATCAAGTTCATCATTTAAAAATGGTTTCCAATATTCTAATAGTTCATCACGATGTGTTAATCCCATTCCATGACCGTAAGGAAGTTCAATTAACTTACTATTTTTAAGATATTCTTTTAAATAAGAAGCCGATTTTTTCATGAGTTTATCCTCATCTGAGGCATATAAAATCAAAGCTTTTCCTTCAAAATCCACGATAGATTGCTGTAACATAAAGGATGAATTATCTTTAATCATCTTAATAAAGTTCTTTTTATTCATTTGTCCTTCTTTCGGATAATAAGATACTTTTGCATTAAATACGAGCATCCATTTTAATAATCCTGTAGGAACACATAAGCAAGACTCTAAAATGACATGACTAATAAAATCTTTATCAAATTCCATCATTCTTAAAGCAACTTGTCCTCCTAGACCACGTCCAATGACTTTGACACTAGAATATTTTTCTTTAGCTAAATGATAAAGTTCTTCAGCATTTTCATAAATGGAAGTATATCCATTCTCATCATGACCATGTCCTGAAAAGGTTGGAATCCATAAAGAATAATCTTCTTTAAAAGTATCAATTAAATCATTCCATTCCTCACCTGAAGAATTGCCCCCATGTAAAAGAATTAATAAAGGTTTATCACTTTCGATTTTTTTGATTTCCATAATATGCTTTTATCCTTTCTTTATCTTCTTTACTCACTTGATAAGAATCTAATAATTTACGAACTGTATAATTCAATAATTTTCCTTCTTTTGATAACGTTTTTATCTTTTTCCAAGTATTAATTTTATCAATAATATAAAACTTTGCCAATAACCATGCTTCACTCATTAAAATATAATAGCTTTGTTTTTCTTTTATATAAGGAAAAATATCTTTTTCATATTTTTGATCTACATAATAAGATAAATAAAGAATATAAGAAAAACGAATTAAAAATTCTTCTTTACAATCATTTACTTCTTTAAAAAACTCAAAAACTAAAGGATAATCTTTTTCTTTTAAAGATAAAGATACTCCAATAGAGTCAACAATTGCCCAATTATCTATCGTTTTAAAATATTCTTTAAAATAATTGAATTTATCTTTTAAAGGATAAGAAGAATAAGCATAAGTTAATCCACATAGTAAATTCATTTCATAAGATTCTTCACGAGGAAAAACGAAATGAGAATTTTTTAACTTTTTAGCTAATGACCTAATTTCTCCCATTTTTAAGCCATAATGCTTTTGATGATCTAAAATAATTTTTTGATCAAATATCGCTTTTTCACTATTTTCATGTTCTTTAAAATACGCTAAAACATCTTCAATTTCCATATCAAAATTTTAGCATATTTTACAAAAAAACAATAGGCATATTTGATTTTAAAAAAGGATGTTATTTTCATGATTAAATAGTTGATAACATCCTTTTTATATAATTATCTACCTCCAGGACCAAATCCACCTGGACCATGTCCTCCTGGAGGATTTCCACCTGGATTTGTGATACCTCCCGCTGAGCCAATCAAAGTGATGATATCATTTACTTCAAAAGTAGCCAAGCTTGAATCCCCACCAAAGATTTGATATGTCTTACCTTTTTCTAATTCAGGACAAGAAATAATCACGGATTGGCATGCTTTTGGAGATAAAAAGGAAAATATAGATGAACCATCTTCATCTGTTAATGATAAATTTGTATTTGCAGAAATCGCCTGATTTCTAGCAAAAGATACGATATATTGAGTCGAATTTTTTGAAGGTGTTTCTACCATTCCTAATGGACCTACCGCAAAAAGATATCCCCCATCAATCACTGTTCCTTTATCTGAGTCAATAGCGCAATCCATAGCACTTGTTGGGCCTGCAACAAAGGTTTTTCCTCCAGAAATTAATATCGATCCATTAGAATCTATTCCATCTCCTAACGCATTTACATAGATTTCTCCATTACTAATGATAATATGTTCACTAATTTTATTATCATCACTTGCAGCGTTTATTCCATCATCGCTAGAATTGATATGAATATTTCCTCCAGATATTTCTACATATCCTCCTTCAATACCTTCATAACTAGAATTGATATTGATTGTTCCTCCACTGATTTTAGTTAAATTATCACTTGTCAAGGCATCATCATAAGTATCAATAGAAAATGTTCCTCCATTAATCGATAAATTCCCACTATTAGAATGAATGGCATCATCTGTACTATTAATGGTAAATGTTCCATCTTCAATAATGATTGAATAATCTCCGTTTGTTACAGTGATTTCATTGCTTTCATCATTAGGATCAGGATATTCAATTTCTGCAACTTTGATACCTTTACATCCTTGTTTTAGGGCATATTTTGTTTCTCTTCCCATATAATCAGAAGCAATTTTTTGATAATCATTTCCATTTTTTATATAACGGAAATCATCACTAGTTAAATCATATTCGTTTCGATTTTGAGTAGTATCTTCAACAAAACTTCCATTGGTTTTGATATTATAACTACCTCCATCGATATAGACAATCGTATCAGCTTGTATTCCATCTCCTTCACTAATAGAGCTATATACTACATCTTTTAAGTATACATAGCCTTCATTCGTGGTAAAGGCAGTAGTTTCATCTTCACATTCTGCATTTAAACCATCTTTTCCTGCAGATATGACATTAATATTACAATCTTTAGCTAATATAGATAAACCTGATATAGCATGATTTTTCGCATTTAAAGTTAATGAACAATCAATAATCATAATCTCTTTTGAGACTTTAATAGCATTTTTACCTTCTGCATGAATCGCTAAAGAACCTGTACCATTAAAGAATAATTTCCCTTTAATATGGATAGCATTTTCTCCTGATAAAGAAGATTCTATTTTATTTTCATTAAGAAGAGTAATCACAACTTCTGCCTTTTTATGCTCACTACCGTCAATAATAATATTCGAGGAAGAATTCATTTCTACCCCATCAAAAATCAAATGGAGCTTTAAATTATCTTCACAAAGCTTTATTCCTTTATAATTTCCTTTAAAAAGATAGCTTCCACTTTCATGTATTTCATAGATTTCTTCACTCTGGGGTACTTCTAAAGCGTCCTTTAAAGAGGTATCATTTTTTAAACTAGAAAAATCTACATCAATAAATTCATTTTTAACATCTTCCGTAGGATCTTCAATCGTACTTGCAACCTCTCCTGAACCACCTCCACTTAAAAAGTCTCCAGGATTTTCAAATGTTTCATTTTGACAACCTACTAATAAAAATAAAGATAAGGTTAATTTTAATAATGTTTTTTTACTTTTTTTCATGTTTATCTCCTTATTTTATTAAATAAATAGCATTTTTTTGCTAGATAGGCGTTATTATAAAGATAAATTAAAGTAACTTCAAGAAAAAGAATTCAAAATAAAAAGAGATGTTGATACACCTAGATATAGCTACATACATCTCTTTATAATGATAAATTTTATTATTCTGCCTTTGTTTCTTCACTTAAGCCAAGAATTTCATTTCTTTTTAAGGCAAATTCTTTTTCAGTGATAATTCCATCATCTAATAAAGCTTTCCATTTTTTAACTTCATAAACTTTATTATCAATTGGTTGAGGTGCTTCATCTTTACATAAGAAGTTTTCTAAAATATATGCACCTAAACCTAAGAAAAAGAAAACTACACCAATAATAGCGATAATAGCACCAATGCTTAAATCTAAATATGCACTTGAAGAAGATAAATTAGAATAATAATCATAAACTTCAGTTGTTAACATAAAAGTACTTAAAGCAATAATCGCGCTAACACCCATTAAAGCATAACCAAATCTTTGGCATATAGGTTTTGTCATAAATACTAGAACTAAACCAACAAGCAAGAACAAAAGATAGGATGTTAAACCAACATTGCCTAAAGAAAGCATCTGGTAAAACTTAATATTATCTAAGCCTTGGAAAGATGAGCTTAATCCACTTCCAGAGATAGAGCCAGTTCCAGCTAAAGTAAGTGCAGGTAAGATTGCACAGATAGCAAGAAGAATACCAGATAAACTAACTAGTATTTTTCTAGCAATTGTAATTACATTTGTTTTCATTTTCAACCTTGTATTATAAAATTACTCTAAGAAATGAATAACTTTATAACTTTTCCTTTCTTTGAGAACTAAGTATTTAATTATAACAGCTGGCCAGCTGTTATAATTAAATCGTGGCTGTGGATTTGTACCTATTTCTTTCTAGCTTTGACTAGTTTTGGGAGGCTCTTACCACAGCTTTTATTTCCTATTGTTAATTAGTTAGATATCGCTAGACGATTTATGTAGAACAAGGCTACAAGGAGTAAAGGCTATGGAATCATAACAGTCACTAACAACAGATTGGAGGTATTTTTATGTTTTTTGTTGGAATTGATATTGCTAAATACAAACATGACTTTGCAATTATCAATAATGATGGTTTAGTTATCGTTCCTCCGAAAACGATACTAAACTCTGAAGAAGGCTTTAATGATCTGTTATCTTCTTTGCTTGCTCTTGATCGTTCTCAAGAAATCAAGATAGGGCTCGAAGCAACTGGTCATTATGGTTTAAACCTTAAGACCTTTTTGTCTAAACATGGATTTAATTTTGTCGAATTAAATCCATTACAGGTTTCTAAGTTCCATAGCCAAATGTCACTTAGAAGAACCAAGACAGATAAAATTGATTGTTTAGTTATTGCCCATTTCATTTCTTCTAAAAATGAATACAAGCCCTATCAACAATCATTGTACCACATAGAGGCTCTTAAGAGTCTAACTAGATTAAGAGAAACTTATGTTTCTCAACGTTCTCTCATCTTAGTTAAGATGACGAACATTTTAGATGCTGTTTTCCCTGAATTTAAGTCCTTTTTCTCAAATAAACTTAAATCTTTAACAGCTTTATTCATTCTAAAGAAGTATAAAACTCCTAGTAGAATCTCTAAATGGTCTGAGAAAGATATGAATTTAGTTCATAATATTTCTCATAAATTCTCCTTATCTAAAGTCGCTTCAATTAAAGTTGCTGCCTCTCATACAGTTGGCAATTCTTCAGATTACTTAATTGATGAATTGCTTTCTTTAATCTCTACTTTCGAATCTTTAGATAAAGAAGTTGAATCAATTGAATCTAAAATAACTAAAATTATGTTAGATATTGATTCCCCTACCGCTTCCATCCCTGGAATAGGTTTAATAAGTGCCGCAACCATCATCTCTGAGTTTGGTGATTTTTCTAGATTTCATAATGCTAATAGTTGCATCGCTTTTGCAGGCCTTGACGCAGGCATTTCTCAATCTGGTACCAAATCATTCAAAGGTAAGATGGTTAAGCGTGGTTCTTCTCATCTCCGTTATGCTTTAATGAATGTTGTGAAGACTGTTTGTATTCATAACAATACCATGAAGCAGTTTTGGATTAAGAAGAAGGTGACTGATCACAAATGCTT
>CANQTY010000021.1 GCA_947626895.1 uncultured Bacilli bacterium | reverse complement strand
CATACCCTATTTATTCCTGCGGTTGTGATGATTCTTTTAACAGTTGCGTTCTTCTATTTTGGTATGGCAGTCGCAGATGCCACAGATCCAAAGAGACATCGATAAAAGGAGGGACATATGGAAAACAAAAAAGAAGTTGAAATTTCTGTAAAAAATCTCTCCGTTGGATTTATTTCTCATGGAAGTAAGATGCATGTTATCCGTAATATCACTATGGATATTTATAAGGGTGAGACTTTTGCTATTGTTGGAGAATCTGGTAGTGGTAAATCAGTTTTTACAAAAACATTTACAGGAATGCTTGAAGAAAATGGCTTTATATCCTCTGGAGAAATATGGTTTCAAGGCGAGGATTTAGCTAAATTTAAATCCAATAAAGATTGGTTGCATATTCGTGGTAAAAAGATTGCCACCATCTTCCAAGATCCGATGACTTCATTGAATCCTTTACTTCGTATAGGATATCAAATTGAAGAAGTGCTCCGTTTACATCGCGGAATGAATAAAAAGGAAGCTCGTAAAGAAGCGATTGAACTTTTAAGACGTGTTAGAATTCCTGATCCTGAAAAAAGAATTCATGATTTTCCCTTTATGTATTCAGGAGGAATGAGACAAAGAGTCGTTATTGCTATTGCATTAGCATGCAAACCTGATGTTTTAATTTGTGATGAACCTACGACAGCATTAGATGTCACCGTTCAAACACAAATCTTAGATTTAATTCGTGATTTACAGAAAGAAGAACACTTTACTACTATCTTTATTACTCACGATTTAGGTGTTGTAGCAGGTATTGCAGATCGTGTCGCCGTGATGTATGGAGGCCAAATTATTGAATATGGTACTGTTGATGATATTTATTATCATCCTGCACATCCATATACTTGGGCATTATTATCTTCATTACCTCAGCTTGCTCAAGATGGGTCGGATTTAACTTATATTCATGGAAATCCCCCTTCCTTTATTGGAGAAATCGATGGGGATGCATTTGCACCAAGAAATCAATATGCAATGAAAATTGACTTTATTAAAGAAGCACCCATGTTTAAAATTTCGGATACCCATTATGCAAAAACGTGGTTATTAGATTCTCGAGCGCCCAAAGTAAAGCCACCAAAAATCATTCAAAATTTATCAAAGAAGATTGCTTCCACTATATCTAGTGACGTGATAAATAAAAATGTAAAGGATGGTGATCATCATGATTAAGAAAAATATGACACCAGAGATGATAGAAAAGCAAGAAAGAGAAAAACGCTATAAAAAAGAAATGCATTTTGAATTTGAACCTTTAGAAAAGGAAACCGATAAAAATGTATTAGTTTCTTGTCGTGAAGTCAAAATTGGGTTTTATAACCATAACTTATTTACACCAATTGTAAAAGACTTAAATCTTGATATTTATGAAGGTGAAGTTTTAGGTTTGGTTGGTGAATCTGGAAGTGGAAAAACCACGATTGGTAGAGCAATTATGCGTATGATTCCTATTCAAGGTGGAGTCATTACTTATCGTAATGAACGTATTTCTGGAAAATTAAAAAGACAAGAAAAGAGAAATTTAAAGAAGAAATTCCAAATGATTTTCCAAGATCCCTCCGCATGTTTAAATGATCGTAGTAATGTTGATTATATTGTTTCTGAAGGAATAAGAGCATTCCATATGTATGATTCAGAAAAAGATCGACTTGATAAAGTTTCCGCGGCAATTAAAGAAGTCGGATTAAGAAGTGAGCATCTTTCTAGATACCCTCATGAGTTTTCTGGTGGACAACGTCAAAGAATTGGTATCGCTCGCGCGGTTATCATGAATCCTGAACTCATCATCGCTGATGAGCCAATTTCAGCATTAGATGTTTCTATTCGTGCTCAAGTTTTAAATTTAATTCGTAAATTCCAAATTGAAAAGAAAATGACAGTATTATTTATCGCACACGACTTATCTGTAGTACATTATATTTCCGATAGAATCGCTGTAATTTATCATGGTAATATCGTAGAAATCGCTCCAAGTAATCGCTTATTTGAAAAGCCTTTACATCCATATACAAAGGCTCTTTTAACTGCGATTCCCTTGCCAGATCCTAAACTAGAAAGAGAAAAGGAAGTAATTGTGTATGATGAAAGTGTACATGATTATTCAGTTGAATCTCCCTCTTTAGTGGAAATAGAAAAGGGACATTTTGTCTTAGCATCACCAACAGAGGTTGAAAAATATAAAAAGATGTTGTAATATTTGTTTGTAATCATTTGAAACTTACTTTCTGGCCTAGAGACCTTTCCTCTAGGTCTTTTAAATGCTTTCCTTTCATAAAATGAAAATATGAAATTAACTGAACTAAAAAAAGGACAAAGTGCATTCATTCAAGAAATTAAAAAAAATGATGAACATGCCTTTCGTTTATTAGAATTAGGTTTTGTTTCAAACACAAAGATTACGTTATTAAGAAAATCGCTTTTTCATGGACCTATGGAATGTCTTATAAGAGGATATGTCTTTGCTTTACGATATCAAGATGCTTCATTAATCGAGGTTAAGTTATGTTAAATATTGCTCTTGTTGGGAATCCGAATTCTGGAAAGACAAGTTTATTTAATCATCTTTCACATGAAAAAGGTCATGTTGGAAATTATCCAGGAGTAACGATTGATTTAAAAGAAACTTTTAAAGAGGATTTTCATTTTATTGATTTACCAGGAATTTATTCTTTATATCCTTATTCTGAAGATGAAAAGATTACTACTTCATTTTTAAAAGAAAAACCTTTAGATTTAGTTTTAAATATCATTGATGGAACTTCGTTTCAAAGGGGATTTTATTTGAGTTTAGAATTAATGGAGTTAAATTTACCTCTTTTTATCATCATTCATATGGAAGATTTATTAAATTCTAGGGAAAAGGAAGATATTGAATATATTTTAAAGGCAAATCATCTTCCGTATTTATTCGTCTCCTCAAAAACAAAAGTAGGAATTAATCAAATCGAAAAAAGTATTAAAAATTATCAATATAAAAAGTGTCAATTGCCTTATTTTACTACAACGTTTTTAACATTATCAAAAGAAGACCGATGCAAAAAAAGATATACGTATATTGATTCTTTTCCTTTTGAAAAGAAAAAGATTAAAACGGATTTAGATGCTATTTTTTTGCACCCATTTTTTGCTTATCCTCTTTTTATAGGAATATTAGTTTTGATCTTTTATCTAACTTTTGGAAGTTTAGGTCCTTGGTTACAAGATTTGCTTACGAAAGGTTTAGAATTATTATCTTCATCTATTGAAAATAGTTTAATTGATATTGGGATAAAAGAATCTTTAATTCAGCTTTTTATTCAAGGAATTTTTAAAGGCATTACGAGTGTTTTTTCCTTTTTACCTTTAGTAATGCTCCTCTTTTTCTTTTTATCTCTCCTTGAAGATAGTGGATATCTAGCTAGAATGACCTATTTAATGGATAAACCTTTATCGTATTTTTCTTTAAATGGGAGAGCATTTATGCCCTTATTATTAGGTTTTGGTTGCAGTGTACCTGCCATATATGCGACAAGAAATCTTTTAAATCAAAAAAGTAGAGAAAAGGTGATTCCTTTAGTCTTTTTCATCTCTTGTAGCGCTAAAATTGTTGTCTTTTCTAGTATTGTTCCTTTATATTTTTCTCCTTCTTGGCTCATGATCTTCTTTTTATATTTATTGAGTGCGTTATTCGGTTTAATCATTTTAAAATTCAAGAAAAAAGATGAAGAAGAATTCTTTTTAATGGAAATGCCTTCTTATAAATTACCGATTTTAAAAAACACATATTATTTAATGAAAGATAAATGTAAAGATTTTCTTAAAAAGGTCTTCATTTTTGTTTTCTTATCATCCTTTTTATTATATTTATTTGACCATATCAAAATAAATGAAGAACTTTCTTTATTAGAAAGTGTTTCTAAATTATTTCATTTTCTATTTATTCCTTTAGGGTTTACTGATTGGAGAATTTCTTATGCTCTTATCAATGGCTTTTTTGCTAAAGAAACCATTATTTCTTCTTTAGATATTTTAATTGGTTTAGAAAATATAAAGGGAGTATTAAGCCCATTAAGTGCCTTTTCCTTTTTATTATTTGTTCTTTTATATACGCCATGTTTATCGACATGTATTGTTACTTATCAAGAAATGGGTTTAAAAAGAAAAGCATTTTATCTATTGATACGCCAATTTTTACTTGCTTATTTAGTGAGTCTTATCGTATATCAAGGAGGATTATGGCTAATTTCATTTTTCTAGGGATTCTTTTACTATTTTTCTTTTTTGCCTTAAGATATGTATTTTCAAAAAGAAATGCGTGCTTTAATTGCATGTATCATAATTTTTGTCAAAAAAAGAAAGAAAAAGGAAAAATCAAAAATAAAATGTCTTCATAAAACAACTTCTATGTACAAGTGAAGTTGTTTCTATTTTTTAAATTGTTTATTGCTATAAAAGAAATAGTTGTGATATACTTAAAAAAGAGGGTGAAAATTATGAAACGTAATCTGCTTTTATTGTTTATTTATCTCATTCAATTGGTACTTGTGACCTTATTTATGCTTCCCCAGACGAAGGGAAATATGGCACAAATTCCTGCGATGGCAAGTGCATGGAGCTACTATCGACATTTTTTAGATTGGTTTAGTAATACCATTTATTTATCGAGATTAACTTCAGGCCTTTCACATCATTTACAACTTGCTATTTCTGCAGTTGTATTTAATATTTTATTTTTAATCGTTTATAAAATTATCGCTTGGTTAATTTGCTTAATCATTCGCCATCATCGTAAAAAGAAAATCGAGAAAAAAGGAATTACTATTGCTTTAAGTCAAGAGAAATTAAATGAATACCAATATCAATTGTTTATAAAGAAATTTTCTTGGAAAGGTTTAGTTTCCTTTATTATTCCTTTATTAATAGTCATTGGTTTTATCCTTGTCCGTTATGATAAATCTATTTGTACAATGGATGCAAATAGCAATGGTTTCATGAGTATTTATCAATATAGTATTGAGCCATTCTTAAGAACCATGTCCCCAAGTCTTTCGAATCTCGTTGTAAGAGTGATGAGAAAATATTTTTCCATCATGAATCAAATCATTGCTACGTTAGGTGGTATGACTTGGATTGAATATGTAATAGTTGTTGTTGGATTTATCTTATTATTCTTAATTTGGTGGTTATTTGTTTGTATCTTCACAAGAATTTTCCGTGTACATTCCGCGAAGAAAAGAGCAAAAAGAGCCAAAGAAAAATATATTGCTAAGATGGAAAAAGAAGAGCTTAAGGCTCGTAAGAATACAGAAAAGAGAATTTCTTCAAAAGCTGAAGAAATTCTTGGAACAGAAGAAGAAACTCCTGTCTTTGATGAAGATGTTACCTCTATTGCAAATGTAGATAAAGATTCTGGCGTACCCATTCATGTATCCGACAAAGAAGCAGAATATATAGATGATATCTCTACTGGTGTCACAGATCTTGGTGTAGCAGGATCTATTGAAGATGACAAAGAATTAATTTCCGAAAGAATTCCTATTTTTGTTGGAGATGAAGAAGTTGATATTAAACTTGAAAATGAACAAGTTTTAGATGTTGTTGAAGATTATGAAGATGAAGAGATTGAAGAGGAAGAAGATCCATTCTTTGAAAAATATCATCCAGATAATATCGATACAAGTTATTTAGATGATTCCTTATTAAATACTCAAATTGAAGTTTATGAAGAAGAAGAACCAGGTGTTCAAGAAGAAGACTTTGTTGGTATTCAAAATTATGACAAGGAAGGCGAAGAAATTATCGTAGAACCTAAAGAAGAAAATGAAGAAAATCTTGAAGAAAATGAAGAAGTCTTAATTGAAAAGATGCCTGAAGAACTCTTTGAAGAACAAAAAGAAGAGGAAAAACCTAAAGAGGTTGAGGAAGTTGTCATTAAAGAAACTCCACAAGAAGAGCCAAAAGAGGAAGAAAAACCTCAAGAAGTGGAAGAAGTTGTTATTAAAGAAACCCCAACTGAAGAAATTCCTGAAGAAACAGTCAAGGAAGAAATCATTGAAGAAGAAGTTCTAGAAGAAGTTCCTCCAGTGGAAAAGAAGAAGATTACGCCAATTGCAATTCCTAAAAAACATGTCGAAGAACAAAATGAAGAAAAGAAAGACATTAAACCAATTACGCCAATTCGTAAACCAGTCGAAGATAAACGTAAGATTAAACCAATTGGTCCAATTAATGTCAATCGTAAGTACAATGATGAAAACCGCTTCAAAAATGCTAAATCAAAATATTTAGATATCAAGATTAGCCAAGAAGAGGAAAAAAAACAAAAAGAAGCAGTTAAAAAAAGACATCTCGTCCGTCGTAAAAAGGCGAAGAAATGAATAGTTGGAAAGAATTCTTTGCGCTAGAAAAAGAAAAAGAATATTACAAAAAACTGCACGATTTTGTAGAAAAAGAATATGCGACAAAAAATATTTATCCTCCATATCCTTTAATTCTCAATGCCTTTAAACTTACACCATTAAATGAAACGAAGGTCGTTTTAATAGGTCAAGATCCGTATTATCGAAAAGGACAAGCCATGGGCTTATCCTTTTCTGTACCTAAAAATATTGAAGTACCACCTAGTTTAGTCAATATTTTTAAAGAAATTGCAAATGAATATCATGCACATATTGTTCAAGATGGTGATTTAACTTATTTAGCTAAGCAAGGTGTCCTACTTTTAAACGCCTCACTTACGGTCGAGGAAGGTAAACCGATGTCACATGCTCATGTAGGTTATGAAGAATTATTAAGCAATGTTTTACGTGTTTTAAATGAGCATCCCACCCCTAAAGTATTTCTCCTTTGGGGAGGATATGCTAGAGGTCTAAAAAAGATGATTTCTAACCCCATCCATTTAATTTTAGAATCTCCTCATCCATCTCCATTAAGTGCGTATCAAGGATTTTTTGGCAATAATCACTTTATTAAAACTAATGAATTCTTAAAAGCAAATCATATGGAAGAAATTTGCTGGATTAAAAAAGATTACGAAGAAAAAATGAAGAAATAAAAACGAGCGGCCGCTCGTTTTATTCTGACTTTTCAAATAATTCTACAAAGTTTACATATACACCTGTAATGATGGTATAGTGATTATCATCATCTTTAACAATCATATAATCACTTGCCGAGGCAATTAAAGTTCCTTCAAAGACCATATCATGCCATTTTGTCGCGTCAGTAAATGAACAATAAACTTTAACTCTGTTACCGATATTTTTTGAAATATATTGTCTAAATGATGCATAGAAATCTTGAACGTTTTTTACAGTCATTTCTAGTTCGGAAGGTGTATTATTAGGAACTACAACTTCATTATCCTCATTATTTTCCTTATTATTAGACACAGGGTATCCACCTAATGGATAAGGATTAGGATAAGGATTATTGTTAGGGTAAGGGTTCAAATTTTGAGTACCATTATTAGGGTATGGTGCTCCATAATAATTCGGGGGAGGTGTCATACGATCCATTCTTTTCTCCTTTCACTCATGATAAAATATGCTTCTTTTTAAATATTTATGATAGATTTTTATAAAAAATAGGATGTTTAAATAATTTCTCATAAAAGTCTAAAAAAATTCTTATTGTACAAGATGAAAACTTTTCATTTTCTAGATAATCATGTAAAATAAATATGATTTTAAGAGGTGAACAAAAATGAACGAAGAAAAAGAAGAAAAAGTTCCATCAATTAGCGAAAATCCTGCCCCATTTATTAATGAAAAAAGAAATAAATTTTACGATTCTTATCGTAAACAGAAGACTTTCTCTTTAGTGGTTATGTCTATATTTATCGCTTTAATGGCTGTGTCAATTTATTTATTAATATCCTTTTCTAATTATCTTACGTATATTTTAATTGGAACTATCGTGGTATTCTTAGGTACTTTTTTATACACACGTTTTATGCGAAAATCTCAAGAAAATAAAATTAGAGAATATATCTTTTCTTATCGTAAGACAATTAATGATTATATCTATAGTGAATCTTCGATTGAAAATATGGAACAAGAAGCGTTAGAAAAATTAAATAATGAAGAAATTTTAGATTTAAATCTTATTGAAAATGCAAGTTCTGTAGATTCTAATAACTTAGTAAAAGGTGAATTGAAAGGAATGAATTTTCAAAGTGGTAATGTGGTTATTTATAAAGAAAAAGAAGAAAACCAAAAGAATGCTCCAATTGGTTTTTATGGAAAACTCTATCTATTTGAAACAAAAGAAACTTTTGAAAATACAATCATGGTATATTTAGCAAATGAAGAAGGAAATGGTCCAGATTGTATTAAAAAATTAGATAAAATCGAGGGAATTTTACCAGATGAATTTAAAGTATATTCTCTAAATAAAGATATTAAAAAGTTTTTACATCCTTATGCTTCATTATTGAAAGAATTTGAAAGAAATGAATATTTAAGTGATATGTTAATGATTTTAAAAGGAAATAAAATTGCTTTTTTCCTTTCTTATAATGATTTATTAATTGATATAGCAACAAAAGACGAAATAACTCCCGAAATGATTGAAGTCCAAAAGAAACATTGGAATGCAATTGAAAAAATCGTGGAAAAATTAACAAAATAAAGAGTGATGATTATGCATGAGCAGTCTTTAATTAATGAATGGATGAGAATTCAAAGTTTTAAACACGATGGTTCCTTACACCGCACATGGGAAAATGTCCTAGTTTTAGAATGCACAGATGACTACATTGTTGTAGCAAGTAAACGCAATCAGGTGATCGAAGCAGATGGCCGAGTTTGGAATACAAAAGAACCAGCAATAAGCGTTTTCTTTTTCCATGAATGGTTTAATGTGATTGCCATGATGAAAAAAGAAGAAGTTTGTTATTATTGTAATATTGCTTCGCCTTCTTTAATCGATAAAATGACGATTAAATATATCGATTATGATCTTGATTTGAAGTTATTATCTAATGATGAAATCCTGTCGTTAGATGAAAGAGAATATGAATATCATAAGACGAAATATGGATATGGGGTCGATTTAGACATTATTTGCCGCCATGCATTTAATAAAGTAAAAAATATGATGGAACAAAAAATCTTTCCATTTGATAATGAAAAGATGAAAGAATATGAACGACTTTTTGAAAGTAAAAAGTCACAATCAGGCTCTTTTTAATTTAGTTTTTCTTGATATATATTTTTAAGTTTTTTCCATCTAAAATGGGGAAGTAATAACATGATGAAAGCATAAATATATTCTAATGTAATTAAAACTACCATAGCTACGCCATAGAAGTTATTTCCCTCGGGCAAGGGCATAGAAAAAATCGTAATTGTAGGAATAATAAATCGCATAATATGCAAGAAAATATAGAAGATATAGCGATGATTTTTTAATAAGTAGAACAATAATACAATTGTTAAAAATAGATAACCGATAAGGCTTTGAATAAAAGAGGAAAATTGAGCTAAATTTGATTTGAAAGAGAAGGCAAAAACAACTTCAATTAAAACAAAATAAATAACATCCATGAAGAACAATATTTGCAAATTCTTGTTTTTTGTGGGTATCTCATTATTATAAAAACTTGCTTTTAAGGGAGGTAAAATAAGATTTATTATTACTAGTACTATCATAATAAAACAATAAAGATAAAAACCATAGGTAACATATGACATGTGAGTAATGAGCAAGATAATTAGTAAAATTAAATAAAAGAAACGTACATATGAACCTGCTTTAGCAATGTTATAAAGTCGATTTTTATTATATGTAATAAAAAGTGTGGCATCTAAAATCACTAAACTAAGAGGGACAAGAATCATTCCAAGCATAATCGGGAAATCTGCGAGCCAAGCAAAAAAATCATTGAAGTGCGTATCAAAAATAAATCCATATCCAGATATTACTGCGTGATAAGTGATACTACCATAGGGAGGAAAATAAGTATGGCTAGAAGTTACTTCAATAAATGGTAAAAGTAGAATAAGAAGAAACGCTAGTAAAGAAGCGCCATCAATTATAATTCTTAAGATATGATTAGAGATGAATTCTTTTGTTTTTTTAGGAGGGGTATTTTCTTTTTTTATTTCTTGACCTAGTTCTTCACTTATGATGGGTTTTTCTTCACCATTTAGAATTTCTTCAATAGAAAGATGATAAAGATGGGATAATTCCTCAATAAATTGAATATCTGGTAGATTTTCTCCTTGTTCCCAGCGAGATACTGCTTGGTAGGATACATGAAGTAATTCTCCAAGTTCTTGTTGAGTAAGTCCCATTTCTTTTCTTTTACGACTCAATAATTCTGCCATTTTCTTTCGATCCATATACTATTCTCCTTTACATTTTCAATATACTAAACATCACGTTTAAAACAAATAACTATTTACTTGAAAATAGCAAAAAAACTCAAGACTAGCTTGAGTTTTAGTCTAAAACCATAAAAACGTATCAAATTAATAATGAATTGGAATATTTTTATTTGGATGAATAATTTGATCGATTTTTGTAATTGCAGTGACTGCTTCACCAAGACCAGAAGTGATATTTTTGACTTTTCCATCATAGTAAGCAATATTTCCAATGGCAAATACATTTTCCATCGATGACATATAGAAACTATTAACTTTAATATTTGGACCTACTTTTTCAACAGGGAAAGAAGTTGGAGCGCTGACCATACCATAATTGACGAATACGGCATCAACATCTAAAGTTTTAAGTTCCTTTGTATTCACATCTTGAAGTTCTAATGTGGAAACTTCTTTTTCTCCAATTAAGCGATTTACAACATATGGGGTTAATTTAATCACTCCTTTTTGATCAAGAGCCTCAACAGAAGAAGATTGTGCTCTAAATTCATTACGACGATGGACGATATAAACTTTTTTAGCGATTTCACTAAGCATTAATGCCCAATCTACCGCGGAATCT
Source organism: uncultured Bacilli bacterium (assembly GCA_947626895.1). Lineage (GTDB taxonomy): Bacteria > Bacillota_I > Bacilli_A > RFN20 > CAG-449 > CANRPC01. The sequence goes on along the minus strand of CANQTY010000021.1, from coordinate 10,603 downwards.
CCTCCACCAAGGATAGCAACTGTTTTATCTTTATATTGAGATTTATCTTTTAAAGAATAGATGATGTTTGTAAATGTATCTTCATTTTCCACGCCAATCTTTCTTGGAGAGAATACTCCCATGCCTGTAGTTAATAAAATTGTTTTTGTTTCAATAGTTCCCTTAGATGTAGTTACTAAATATCCACCTTCTATAGGCTGAAATTCTTTTAATTCTTCAGCTAAATTGATGGGTAAAGGATGAACTCTACTATTCATTTGTTCTTTTAGTGCATCAATAAATCCTTGAGCGGTAATCTTTTTAAATCCTGGTAAATCAATGATATCTTTTTCAGGATATAAGGCAGATAATTGACCTCCAATAGATTCTTGACCTTCAAGAACGACCCCATCAAGTTCATGAAGAGAGGCAAGATTTGCGGCATATAGACCAATAGGACCTGCACCAACAATAACAATATCTTTCATAAAAAATTTGCTCCTTTTTTCGATTACTTTTATTATAAATAAAAAGTAAAAAAGCAACAATATGTTTTATTTATTTTCCATAGGGTGGTATACTTTTTTGTGCTGGCGAATAAAAGGAGTCACTATGGAATTTGTACTTATTTCCCAAAATGAAGAAGAAACACAAAAGCTTGCTTTTCTTTTAGGTAAGACTCTTTTTAAAGGTGCAACAATAGCATTAAATGGTTCTTTAGGCGCTGGTAAGACTCAATTTGCTAAAGGAATTGCTAAATCTTTGGATGTAAAAGAAGAAATTTCTTCACCAACATTTAATATCTTAAAATGTTATTTTTCGGGATCAATGCCTTTTTATCATATTGATGCTTATCGTCTTGAAGATGGAAATAATATTGATATTGGTTTAGAAGAAGTGATTAATGGAGATGGAATTACGGTTGTAGAATGGCCTAATTTTATTGCTTCTTTACTAGAAAACGTCTTAAAAATAGATATAGAAATTTTAGATGATAATACTAGAAAACTTACATTTAGTTCAAATGACAAAGAATATGAAAAAGTATTATCTTCTTTCAAGGAGGAGCTATGAATCATTTATTAATTGATACCTCTAATCAATATTTGACTGTCGTGGTTTGTAAAGATCATGATATTTTAGCTTCAACTTCTTATCAAGCATGGCAAAGACAATCAGAATATTTAATTCCTGAAATAGAGAAAATGTTGAAAAAAGCGAATTTAACATTAAAAGATATCAAACATATTTCCTGTGGTATAGGACCTGGCTCTTATACAGGTGTACGCATTTCTTTAACCGTAACAAAAGTTTTAGGAACATTATGCCATATGAAAGTTAGTACATTATCTTCTTTAGCTATTATGGGAAGAAAAGATGAATCGTATGTAGCAATTATGGATGCTCGATCAAAAAGAAGTTATATAGGAATTTATGATAAAGGAAATGTTCTACTTGAAGATCAAATATTACCTAACGAACAAGTTTTAGAATTGATTAAAAAATATCAACCTATGGGATTTAAAATTATTAGTGATGGAAATCATTTGCCTCTTGAAACTATAAAACCTAATTATATAGAGGGATTATGTTCATATGGTTTAGATGCAAAGGAAAGTGATCCTATTTCATTAAAACCCATTTATTTGAGGGATGCATAATGATAGTACGATATGCAACCTATGAAGATTTAAATACGATTGTAGCTTTAGAAAAGCTTTCTTTTCCTTTTACTACTTGGAATAAAACACAATGGGAATATGAATTTAAAGAAAATCCTTGTGCGCATATCCTTGTTTTAGAAGAATCTAAAGTCTTTGCTTATATTGATTTTTGGCTTTTATATGAGCAAGCAGAAATCTGTAAAATCGCTGTTGTAGAACCTTTAAGAAGAAAGGGCGCAGGTTCTATTTTATTAAAAGAAGCGATGAAAATCATGCTAGAAAATGGCGTGGAACGAATCAATTTAGAAGTTAGAACCAATAATTATGCGGCGATAGAGCTTTATAAGAAATTTGGTTTTGAAATCGTGCAAACAAAAGAAAAATATTATGAAGATGGGCAAGATGCTTATCAAATGATATGGAAAGGAGAGACATGTCCAAGATAATTTTAGCTATAGAAACAAGCTGTGATGAAACTGCATGTGCCATATTAAAAGATGATAAACTATTAGCTAATGTGGTGTCTACCCAAATAGAAATTCATCAAAAATATGGGGGTGTTTTTCCTGAAATTGCGTCAAGACTACATGTTGAAAATATCGGAGTAGTTCTTGAGGAAGCCTTAAAAAAATCTCAAATTTCTTTAGAAGATGTTTCTGCAATTGCATTTACAAGAGGACCAGGATTAATTGGTGCCCTTCATGTTGGATTGCAAGCTGCAAAAAGTTTATGTTTATACTATAATAAGCCCTTAATTCCTGTGCATCATTTAGCAGGACATATTTATGCAAATGAGTATGTAACTCCTTTAAAATTTCCTTGTTTAGCTATCGTAGTTAGTGGAGGAAATACCGAATTAGTAATTATGAAAGATCATTTGAATTTTGAAATTATCGGGGAAACTAAAGACGACGCAATTGGGGAAGCCTTTGATAAAGTTGCCCGAGTTTTAGGCCTTCCTTATCCAGGAGGAGTTTCTATTGATAGATTATCAAAAGAAGGAAAGCCGACATATTTATTACCTCGTCCATTAAATGATCATAGTTATAATTATTCTTATTCAGGCTTAAAAACTGCAGTAATCAATTTAGTCCATAAATTAGAAACAAATCACCAAGAAATCAATGTGAATGATATGGCTTGTTCGTTCCAAAAAGTGGCTATCGATTTATTGCTTGATAAAGCATTACCCGCGCTTGATGAATATCACTGTAAACAAGTGGTTCTTGCAGGAGGAGTATCCGCGAATTCATATTTAAGAAGTGAAATTGTTAGAAGAACAAAAAATCAAGATGTTGAGGTGATTATTCCACCTTTATGGTGTACGACGGATAACGCTGCGATGATTGCAAAAGTCGGTAGTTATTTATATGAGAAAAAAGCATTTGCTTCTTTAAGTATATCTAGTGATCCATCTTGGCGATTAGAGCACTTTATGGATTTTCCTAAAAAAGGAGAGAATCATGAATAATTTTTATTTAGAAATATTGCATGTAGATAAACACTCCAAGGCTAGATATGGATATTTACATACTCCACATGGAAAAGTGGAATTTCCTATGTTTATGCCTGTAGGCACTTTAGCAACAGTAAAAGGTTTATCTCCAGAAGAATTAAAAGAAGTCGGAGCAGGCGTAATTTTAGCAAACACTTATCATCTTTCTTTACGTCCTGGCGAGGATATTGTTTATAAGGCTGGAGGGCTTCATAAATTTATGAATTATGATGGTCCTATTTTAACTGATTCAGGAGGATTTCAAGTCTTTTCTCTCGCGGAGAAGCGTAAAATTACGGAAGAAGGAGTAACCTTTAAAAACCATTTAAATGGTGCAAAAAGATTTTTTTCTCCTGAAATCGCTATTGAAATTGAAGAAAAACTCGGCGCAGATATCATCATGTCTTTAGATGAATGTGTGCATTATCCTGCAGATTATGAATATATGAAAAATTCTGTGGAAAGAACTTTACGTTGGGCAAAAAGAGGAAAAGATGCACATAAAAGAGAAGACCAAGCGCTTTTTGGTATTGTTCAAGGTGGAGAATTTGCCGACTTAAGAAAATATTGTGCAGAAGAATTAGTTAAGATGGATTTTCCAGGTTATTCCATTGGAGGAACATCCATTGGTGAACCTAAAGATGTCATGTTTCAAATGATTCGAAATTCGACCCCATATCTTCCTTTTGATAAACCGAGATACTTAATGGGTGTAGGTTCTGTCGATGCCATTTTAGAGGGTGTTCAAGAAGGTGTAGATATGTTTGATTGTGTTTTACCTACAAGAATTGCTCGTCATGGTGCTTTAATGACTTCAACAGGAAGAGTCAATATTCGTGATAAACAATATGAAGAGGACTTTACTCCTTTAGATTCAAATTGTGATTGTTATTGTTGCAAAAACTATACAAAAGCTTATCTTAGACATCTTTATAAATGCGAAGAAATGTTTGGAAAAAGATTATTATCCATCCACAATATTCGTTTTTTAATCCATTTAATGGAAGAAATAAGAAAAGCGATTCAAGAAGATCGTTTCTTAGAATTTAAAGAAGAGTTTTTAAAAAAATTTAATAACTCGAAAGGATTTTAATATGGAAGAAGAAAAGAAAATAGTTCACAAAATGCACTTACAAAATGAGCCATTTAATGCCATAAAGGATAAAAAAAAGACAGTAGAATTAAGACTTTTTGATGACAAGAGAAAAGAGATTCAAATTGGTGATCAAATTCTTTTTATTAACCTTTTAAATCCTAAACTTACCCTTCTTGTGGATGTTATAGGATTATGCGTTTATTCTTCTTTTGAAAAACTTTATGCATATTATGATAAAGTGGCTTTAGGATATAATGAAAATGAACCTGCAGATTATAAAGATATGTATCAATATTATAAAGAAGATGAAATTAAAGAATATGGTGTTTTAGCTATCGAAATGAAACTTCACGAAGGAGAAAATTAAGATGGATATATTTGATTTAAATGCCTATGATTTTCCTTTAGATGAATCGTTAATCGCTCAAACTCCATTAGAAAAAAGAGATGAATCTCGCTTGATGGTTATCAACAAAAAAACAAAAAAGATTGAACATCGTCATTTTTATGATATTATCGATTATTTAAAACCTGGTGATGTTCTTGTAAGAAATAATTCAAAAGTAATACCTGCAAGGTTATTTGGTACAAAAGAAGAAACAGGCGCACACGTTGAAGTTCTCCTTTTAAAAGAACTTGGAAATGATTTATGGGAATGTTTAATCGGTAATGCAAAAGTAGTGAAAGTGAATACTATTATTTCTTTTGGAAATGGTAAATTAAAAGCTCAATGTATCGAGGCTTTAGATGAAGGAATCCGTAGAATGAAGATGATTTATAAAGGCATCTTTTTAGAAATTTTAGATGATTTAGGTAGGACTCCCTTACCACCTTATATTCATCAAGAATGTGAGGATAAAAATCGTTATCAAACAGTATACGCTAAAGTAAGTGGTTCAAGTGCTGCCCCAACTGCAGGATTTCATTTTACTGAAGAATTATTTAGAAAACTAAAAGAAAAAGGAGTGATTGTTGTAGATATCACTTTACATATTGGTTTAGGAACATTTCGCCCTGTAAAAAGTCAAAATATCTTAGAACATCATATGCATGAAGAAGTTTATGAAATGTCTAAAGAAGCCGCGGATATCTTAAATTTAGCTAAAAAAGAGCATCGACGTATTATTGCTATTGGAACCACTTCAGTAAGAACACTAGAGAGTGTTTTTGAAAAATATCACACATTTTGTGAGTGTAGAAATAGCACAGGAATCTTTATTTATCCAGGATTTAAGTTTAAAGCAATCGATTGCTTAATCACAAATTTTCACCTTCCAAAATCGACATTAATGATGTTAGTGTCTGCTTTTGCAGGAAGAGAATTTATTCTAGATGCTTATAAAATTGCAACCGAACAAAGATATCGTTTTTTCTCTTTTGGAGATGCCATGTTTATTTATGAATAACTTAAAAAAGACACGTTTTTATGATTGGTCAATAAATGAATTAGAAAAGATTAAAAAAGAGGATAAAAAATTAACTCTTGGATTACATGTATGTTGCGCTCCGTGCGCAATGTATCCTTTAATGTTTTTAAAAGATGCCTTTCATATCGTTCTTTTATATGCAAATTCAAATATCTATCCATCAGAGGAATATCATAGAAGAAAACAAGAATTAGAAAATCAAATAGTAAGAATGAAAGAAGAAGGATGGAATATTGAATATGTTGAATTTTTCTATAATCCCGAAGAATATGAAAAAGATTTACTTCCATTGAAAGAGGAAAAAGAAGGTGGGAAACGCTGTTTTTTATGTTACGAAAAAAGGATGAGAATGTGTTATCAATATAGTGCAGAACATAATTTTGATTACTTTACGACAGTGATGAGCATATCTAGACAAAAAAATGCTGAAAAAATTAATGAAATTGGAGCAAAACTAGAAAAAGAATTTCCTAACACAAAATATTTTTATAGCGATTTTAAAAAGCGCGGAGGAGATGATTATAAACGCATTTTTATCGAAAAATATCATCTATATAACCAGCTCTATTGTGGATGTCGCTTTTCTTATGAAAATTATTTAGCTAAGCAAAAATAAGACAATGTAAACACTTACATTGTTTTTTAAATAAAAAAGCTTTTATTTTAATAAATAAAAAATTATAATATGTTTGCAAAAAATTAAAGGAGGACATAATAAATGTCAGTAAAAATTGCAATTAACGGATTTGGTCGAATTGGCCGTTTAGCATTCCGACAAATGTTCGGTGATGCGGGTTATGAAATCGTTGCAATCAATGATTTAACAAGCCCAAAAATGTTAGCACATCTTTTAAAGTATGATTCTGCACAAGGTAGATATGCACTAGCGGATAAAGTTACATGCTCTGAAGATGGTGCAAGTGAAGGATGGATTGCTGTTGATGGCAAAAAGATCCGCATTTACGCAGAAAAAGATGCAAACAATTGTCCATGGAAAGAATTAAAAGTCGATGTCGTCTTAGAATGTACAGGCTTCTATTGCTCTAAAGAAAAATCCATGGCTCATATTAATGCTGGTGCAAGAAAAGTTATTATTTCCGCGCCTGCTGGAAACGATTTAAAAACAATCGTCTATGGTGTTAACGATGATACATTAACCGCGGATGATCAAATCATCTCTGCAGCATCATGTACCACAAACTGCTTAGCCCCAATGGCAAAAGCTTTAAATGATTTTGCTCCAATTCAATCTGGTATCATGACCACTGTTCATGCTTACACGGGTGATCAAATGGTCTTAGATGGACCTCATAGAAAAGGTGATTTAAGAAGAGCAAGAGCAGCAGCATGCTCTATCGTTCCAAATTCCACTGGTGCAGCAAAAGCTATCGGTTTAGTTATTCCAGAACTCAATGGTAAACTCATTGGTTCTGCTCAACGTGTTCCAGTTCCAACTGGTTCTACCACGATTCTTGTTGCCGTTGTCAAAGGTGAAAACGTCACAAAAGAAGCAATCAATGCTTATATGAAATCAGTCGCAAATCCTTCCTTTGGATATACCGAAGAACCATTAGTTTCTTCTGATATCATTGGTATTACCTATGGTGGACTTTTCGATGCCACACAAACCATGGTAACCAAAGTTAGCGAAGGTTTATATCAAGTACAAGTCGTCTCTTGGTATGATAATGAGAATTCCTACACCACACAATATGTAAGATTAGCGAAGAAATTCTCTGAAATCGACGCAAAATAATAAAACAAATTAAGCATCATTTATAAAAGCGTCGTAATGGCGCTTTTATTGAATTTATGGAGGAAAAAATGAAAACAGTAAAAGATTTAAAAGTTAAAGGCTTAGTTGTATTTGTCCGTTGTGACTTCAACGTTCCTTTAAAAGATGGAGCAATCCGTGATGATAATCGTATCGTCGCAGCTTTACCAACCATTAAAGATTTAATGGCAAAAGGTGCTAAAGTTGTCTTAATGTCGCACTTAGGTAAAGTCGATCATAAAGATCCAGAAAAATGTGAAGCCGATAAGAAAAAGAATAACATGGCTCCAGTTGCTACTCGTTTAGCGGAATTATTAGGTACAAAAGTCGTTTTCTGTCCTGCGACTCACGGAGAAGAATTAGCCACTTGTGTTAAAGGTTTAAAAGAAGGCGAAGTTATGCTCATGCAAAATACCCGTTATGAAAAGGGTGAATCTAAAAATGATCCCGCATTAGCTAAAGAATGGGCAGCTCTAGCAGATGCTTATGTCATGGATGCCTTTGGCTCTGCACATAGAGCTCATGCTTCTACATATGGAATTCCTGAAGTTTTAAAAGCAGAAGGAAAGCAAACCGCGATTGGTTATTTAGTTGAAAAAGAAGTCAACGCTTTAAAAAGAGTCGTGGATGTCAAAGAAGATGCACGTCCATATGTTGCAATTTTAGGTGGATTTAAAGTCTCTGATAAGATTAAAGTCATCGAAAGATTAATCGAAAAATGCGACAAAGTCCTCATCGGTGGAGCTATGGCATATACCTTTGCAAAAGCCTTAGGAAATCAAATTGGCACCTCTCCATTTGAAGAAGATCAATTAGAATTTGCAAAATCTTGCTATGAAAAAGCCAATGGAAAAATCGTTCTTCCAGTCGATTGTGTCGTCGCTAATGATTTTGATAATCCAACTGAAATCAAGGTCACAGAAGATAATAACATCCCCGAAGGATTTATGGGAATGGATGTAGGTCCAAAGACTAGAGCTCTTTATGTTTCTGAAATTAAAAAAGCGAAAACCTTATTCTGGAATGGTCCAGTTGGTGTTTTTGAAAAAGAAGAATTTGTTGAAGGAACTGTTGCAGTTTGTAAAGCTTGTGCAGAATTAAAAGATGCCTTTACTTGCATTGGTGGAGGAGATTCTGCCGCGGCAGTTAAACAATTTGGTTATAAAGATCAATTCTCACATGTCTCTACCGGTGGAGGAGCATCACTTGAAATGATTGAAAATGATGGTCATCTTCCTGGCATTGATGTCATTGGAGAATAATCATGCGTAGAAAACTTCTTGTTGGAAACTGGAAAATGAATAAAACCCCTTCTGAGGCAAAGCAATTTGCCTTAGAGGTGGTAAAAGGAGCTTTATATGCTCAAGATCATGAAATTGATTTAGGCATTGCTCCTACATATCTTTGTTTACAAACCTTTAAAAGTGTTGCACCTAAAAATATGCTTGTTTTTGCTCAAAATGTGCATTTTGAAGATCATGGTGCTTTTACAGGAGAAGTTTCCGCGTCGATGTTAAAAGAAATCTTAATGGATGGTTCTCTTATTGGACATTCAGAAAGAAGAACTTACGATAATGAAACATCTTTAAAATGTGCTAAAAAAATTCGTGCTCTTTTAAATAACGATTTAATTCCTTTATATTGTGTTGGAGAAACCGAGCAAGAATTTAATGAAGGAAAGACAAAAGATGTTATTCGTCTTCAATTAGAAGAAGGTTTAAAAGATCTAACTGTTGAAGAAATGAAAAAAATAATCATTGCTTATGAACCTGTTTGGAGTATTGGAACAGGAAAGAACGCAAGTGAAGAAATTGCTGAGAATATCTGTGGATTTATTCGCGACCACGTAGAAAAAATGTATCCATCTTCATCTCAAGAAGTAAGAATTCTTTATGGGGGAAGTGTAAAGCCGAATAATATTGCAGGATATTTAAGACAAAATAATGTTGATGGGGCTTTAGTTGGTGGAGCATCCCTAACAGTTTCCTCTTTTGCGGAGATGATTCACGCTTTAAGTGAATAGAAAGGAAAATATGAATCGCGTAGGAACACATGCAAGTTTTGAAATCTCAACTTCAAGTTTTGTTGGGGTATTTGGCTGGATGTTTTATGGCTTACTTCTTACCGCATTAGCTGCGGTAGGACTTGTTTTAGGTGTAGGATTTGGAAATATTTCTCCAGATCAATATATGATGATTTTAACAGTCTCTCTTATTGTCTTCTTTGTCTATAGTTTTGTTTCCATTATTTTAATGAATATCACTCACTCTAAAACAGGAGCCCTTATTATCTATTCCATTTATGCTTTACTTCTTGGAGTATTGATGTCTTCTGTCCTTATTGTATATGAAGTAGAAACAGTTGCGTATGCCTTTGGAGCCACCTGCTTAGTCTTTGGAATTATGGCTTTATATGGTTATTTTACAAAAAGAGATTTAACAAGTTTTGCTTCAATATTAACCATGATTTTAGTTGGAGCTATCTTAGTTTCTTTAGTCAATAGCTTATTATTCTGGGTTATTTTCCCTGGAGCTTATGGAGCTATTAATTGGGCATTATCTTATATTATTTTAGGTGTCATTATTGGCTATGTTGCCTTTGATGTACAAAGACTTAAAAGAGCTGCACAAAATGGCTTATTATCTAATTCTGTCCCTATTTATTTAGCTTTTGCTCTATATACTGATTTCATTGCTATTTTATTGAGATTAATACAAATCATCGGATCAGCAAGAAACGATTAAAAAAATAAATAAGAAATTAAAAAAGAGTTATGAAGCCTAAAAAACGGATGACTCTTTTTTTAATTTTTCATGATTTTATAAATTGATGAAAAAAATGATAAAAAAATAGGAAAAATAGAAAAATTGAAAATGTTTAAATATTGCTAAAAATAGCCTCTTTTCATAAATGAAAAAAATATGCACGAAAGTTAAAAAAGTTCTTGACGCTGGCTTTTAGATATGTTAAATTAACATAGTCGCACGTGAGGAGAGACATTTCACGTGCAGTGAGATCTTTGAAAACTAGATAGAATAAAAAGACAACGATAAGTCGATTCCGAAAGGAAGAAAGAGACCAGGGAAAAACGAAAAAAATAAAAAATATAAATATTTGAGAGTTTGATCCTGGCTCAGGATGAACGCTTGCGGCGTGCCTAATACATGC
>CANQTY010000020.1 GCA_947626895.1 uncultured Bacilli bacterium | reverse complement strand
TTAAAATATCGCGATTATTATAAGAAAAGTGACAAAATTTGAGGTTTAAGAACAACACTGTGCAAAGAACTATTGAAGTTTTTTGACAAATTTTTTGTTTTTTTGCGGATTTATATAAGTGAAGGGATAAATCTTTATACTTTCAAATTGCAGTATTCAGTGAATTGTGTTATTATGTGTGTGCAAATTTAACGAAAAACGCACCAAGATAATAACAAAGAAAGGAGGTGAAACAATGACTGTCACTGAATGTATCGACGAATATGTAAAAACACAAAATATTATTAAGCCAATTTTTACTTGTGATGTTTATAAGTACGTTCAATCAAAAATTAAAGATGTTAAAAAATCTACAGTAAATATGAGTTTAAAGCGATATGAAATGAAACATCCTGATTTTGTTCGTTTCCAAAAAGGTATTTACTACTGGACTGATGAAATATTTGGAGAACTCGCAGACATCGATTATGAAGAGGTTATGTTTAGAAAATACGTTGGTACTTCGGATGATATATGTGGCTATGATACTGGTGCATCGTTAATAAATCACCTTGGTTTATCAACTCAAGTTCCTCGTTGTACTTTTATTGCATCGAATAAGACGCGTTATGAACATGATGTTCCTAATGCCTTTATTCATTTAGTAAAACCTGTGATTAAAATTACTAATGATAATTACCAATATTTACAATTTTTAGATTTACTATCTAAAGAAAATCGATGGCTTATTGAAGCCCCATATTATCTAAGAATTTTTAAAGAATTTATTCGATATTATCACTTGGAATTTAAAAAACTTGTTTGGTACGCCCAATTTTATAAGCAATTTGAAATATATGAAGGTTTAGCTCTTTTAATTAATATGAAAGGAAGCTAAACAAATGAATTTACATTTAAATCAAAAGAAATTTGTTTTATTAATCAATCAAATTTCAAAAAAAGTCATGTCGAACGTGACATTTTAGAAAAGGATTACTATGTAACCTTGCTTTTAAAAGAACTTACAAATAAAGAAAATCACGCATATGCGTATTTTAAAGGTGGTACAGCACTTTATAAGGCTTTAAAATCTGTAAGACGATTTTCAGAAGATATTGATTTAACCATCTATGTGGATGATTGTCCATCTTTTAATCAAGCTAAAAAAAGACTTGAAAATTCGGTTTTAAAATTTACTAGTCTTGAAAAGGGAAGAGTATTAGATAATCGACGGGGAAGTATTACGTGTGAATATCTTTATGAACCTCAATTTATTATGAATTCAAAACAGCATTTGCCAAATATTGGTCAAATAAAAATTGAGGCTACAAGTTTTACCATTAGTGAACCTGCTGAAGAACTTCTTATTGCTCCTCATATATATGAAGTAGCAAGTATTGAGTAAAAAAAGATGATGGAAGAAGTGTTTGATATTAAGCCTTTTCCTATTGCCACGGTGACTTTAGAACGTATCTTTATGGATAAGATATTTGCCACAGAATTTTATTATGAAAGAAAGATGTATCGTGATGTTTCAAAACATCTTTACGATATTACTATTCTTCTTCGCAATGAAAAAATTCTTACCTTTTTAAAAAATCAAGAACATTTTAATTATGTGCTTCATTGTGAAAGAAAAGAACAATCTATAAGAAAAGTGGGAGTTCCTAATGATTTGCGTATTCATGATTTTGCTTATTTTAAAGAGCTTAAAAAGGATGAACAAATTAAAAAAGAATTTGATCATATGCAAAATATCTATGTCTATAATCCTATTAATCACTTAAAGGTGAATGACGTCTTTAAAGCATTAGATACTTTATATAAACGGATGCTAGATTTAGAAGTAGTAAGCATATAAATTCAATTAAAAAGGATGCAAACTTAGTTTTAAGCTAAAATGCATCCTTTTTAATTGTGCGTATTGAATATGATATTCATTTAGTAAATATTAAAGCACTTTCTTTATAAATAAAAGAGGAACGTCATGAGACGTTCCCCAAAAAGGAATATAACATTATATGAAAAATCTAACCTGCTAAACTAGTCCATTCATCCCATTTAGATTTTGCTTTACTAGCAATTCTATTAAAGGCTTCATCAATGGGGTTATCATATGAATCAAATGAACCATTGAGTAAAGATAAGAATGGTCGATCTCCACCTGTACACCAAACATCGACTGCACCAATTAAATATTTTCTATTCGAGGAAAAATTAGTGAATTTATTATTAGAATTTGCTCTTAAAGCAATCATATCTTGCATAAAGGAATCGGTGATATTCATATTCTCATAATTCGCATTATAGGCTAAAAATCCATGGGCTTTATTCATAAAGACTTCACAACCTTTATCACTAACGATTTCTTTAATGAAATCTTTCGCTAATTCTTGATGGGAAGATGTTGCAGGAATAGCAATATATTGGTCTTCACCGATGATATAGGTATTATCTTTATTATTTTCATCGACTTCGGGTAAAACTGGAGTTTTCATATATCCTAATTCAAAGGTTTCACTTTGTGAACCAGTCGTAGTATATACAAGAGAATCATTATATAACCAGTCTCCATTAAACATCATCGCAGCTTTTCCATTGATGAAATCTTTTTGAGCATCGGAAGCACTTAAATTATTATTGGATTTATCAATATTATTATCAGAGAAGATTTGCTTCCAATAAGTTGTTGCTTTCTTTAAATTATTATAGGTTTCATTTTTGCTAGCATCAAAATTTTCATAGCTTTCATATTTTAAGAATTCTTTAATATTATCAATACCACTTAATTGACTCCACCAGTTAAAGACAGCATAGTCAAAATAGTCTGTATCTGTTCCTCCATAGACGATTGGTTTTACACTTACTCTTCCTAATGCATCTCCAGCGACAGGAAGACGAGCGTTATTAATTGTCGTACATAAGGAAACTAATTCTTCATACGTTTGAGGTACTTCCCAGTTATTTTCTATAAACATCTTCTTATTATAGAAAATACCTCCAATTCCAGAAGTAAAGGGAAGACGATAAACTTTTTCTTCACCATTACTACGTTTAAATTTAATGGAATCTTTAAATTCACTTGCTACTTTATTTTGAATCGTCACACCATCGACAGTTTCTTTTATAAAATCGGTTAAATCTAAAAATTTTCCTTGCGCGGCATATTCTTTCCAAACATTCCCAACAGAAATATATAGATCATCACTATTTTTAGACGAAGCTAAATTCTTTTCAATAATCGCTTCAGCATCATATTCTGCTTTCAAATTGACTGTAACATCAGGATGTGTTTCTTTAAAATTAGATACGATTTGATCAATCCATTCGCGACCATAACTTGCATTTAAACAAACGATATTTAATGTATTTGCTGGTTCATTATTCTCACAGGAAAATAAAGTTCCTATCACTCCTGAAGCGAATATGCATAAAGGGATGATTTTTTTTGCTTTCATTTTTATTTCCTCCTTTTTTAACTTTGTAAAAAATACTATAGTAATTATAGATTATAAAGGAATTAATTGCAATATACTTTATTTATATTTATCGAATTTACCCGAATTAAGGGCCATTTTTTAACTTTGTAAAAAAATATATTGTAAAATCGCTTACATATTATGTATAATATAGGTAAGCCAAGAGGTAAAAACATGAACAAATTAAAAAACGGCATTCTATCAACAATCTTAATTCTTGTTACTGTAAGCGCTTGCACTAATGCACCTATAGAAGAAGAAAATCTTTTACCTGTTGTTGGAGAAGACCTTCGTTTATTAGATAATATCGAATTTGATTATGAGCATGCTGTCTTTGATGATTTTTCTTCTGGCGTAGATAAAACTCGTTGGTATATAGGTAATCAAGCTTGGGGAGGAAATAATGGAGGAGTCATCCCAGCGAATGTCAATTATACAGATGATGGAATTTTAGTTTTAACAGGAAATGGTAAATATTATTCAGATCATGATGTGCGAGGAGTGGGAGATGTAAAAGATGGACGTTATACAGGCGCGGCTTTAGTCTCTAAATTTAAAGTACATACGGGGCGATTTGAAATAAAAATGAAGGTTTTACCTCGTCTTGGAGCATGTACAGCATTTTGGACGTACGCGAATGAGGCAACAAGTGGTGCAAATCATGAAATAGATATTGAACTTCCAGGAGGAAATATTGATCGTCCGATTTCTTTTGAAAATGTCTTAAATACGAATTATATTACAGAAAGATTCAAACAATCTCAAGATATTAAAGTTTCTTCCTTATCAAGTGAAGAAAATGAAGTATATTTAAATGATGGGGAATTCCATACTTTTGGCTTTGATTGGTATACAGATCCTGAACTTATAATCTATTATGTCGATGGTAAAATCAGTGCTATTTCGGATGTATTTATCCCGAATTATGAATGTAGATTATGGTTTGGTTGTTGGTTTCCTGTATCTTCTGCTTTTGTGGGAACTGCGAATTTTGAAAAGGATAATATGTATGTAGATTATGTCAAATATCTTCCTTTTAAAAATCAGCCTTATGAAACATTTGAACCCCCATTTTCAGGATATGCTTTAGATAATGAATATCCTACAACTCCTATTCCTGTGCCGACGATTTCAAAAATTTCTAATGGCACATTTGAAAATTTAACTTTACAAGAAATTAGTGAAAATACAAATGAAATAGAACTTTATGGATGGAATTTAACCAAAAAAATTAATGAAGATCAACCCTTAGCTAGTGTAATCGATATTGTCGATAATGAAGGTTATGATCATTCGAAAGCTCTTCTTTTAAAAGATGGAGGAGTAGCTTATCAAAATATTGATTCGATTTATCATAATTTTCAATATGATTTATCTTTCTACGCTAAAGGGAAAGGTAGAGCAATCGTTTCCTTTTATGGCAAGACAAATACAGAAGCTTTATTCAGTAAAACCATCAATATAAATCAAGATGAATTAACTTTATTTAGCGAAGAATTCATTGCTCCAGAAGGAAGTCAATCTCTAGAAATTGATTTTGATACAAGTAAAGAAAATTCTTTATTAATCGATAACTTATCGTTAATTAAAAAATAGGTGATTTATGGAAAAAACGAAAAAGAAATTAACATCTAAGCGAAAAAAAGAGCTCATCTTTGTGACAATATTACTCGCATATCCTGTGCTTCAATTTTTGCTTGTTTGGATTTTTGTTAACTCTTATTCGCTAATTTTAGCTTTCCAACATATCGATATTGAAGGAAATATCTCTTTTGCAGGATTTGATAATTTTATGCGAGTGATTCAAGATTTTCTTGATCCAAATCGAGGCTCTATTCCTTTAGGTGGGATGAATATTCCTTATAATTTAATGATTTTCTTAAATTCTTTAGGCTATACTTTAATCACGATTTTTATTAGCCTTCCTTTAGCGCTTATTAGTTCGTATTTCTTATCAAAAAAGATGCCTTTTGCAAATGTCTTTAGAGTCATCTTTTTCTTACCAAATATTATTTCTACAGTCGCTTTAGTTTATGCTTTTAGAATGCAGACGATTGATCCAAATGCTGGAGTTTTTGTGAAATTTTTTGAAGCGATAGGAATTTATCATCAAAATTGGCCTGAAACTACGACGATTGTCTATCTATATTGTATTTGGGCAGGACTTGGATATAATGTTTTACTTTTATCTGGAGCAATTGGAAGGATTCCAAAAGAATTATTTGAATCTGCAGAAATGGATGGCGCGGGTTCATTTAAAGAATTTACAAAAATTATGATTCCGATGATTTGGCCTACAATTGTTACTTTAATCGTTTTAGGATTAACAAATATTTTAACCTTATATCTCCAGCCATATCTATTTAACTTAAATAATAATGAAACCATTGCTGGTACAATCTTTGAAGGAGTGAGTGGCTCATCCGTTCAATATCCTTACTATGCTGCTTTTGGTTTATTATTCTCACTTATTTTAGCACCGATTATTCTATACATTCGTCGCGTCATTTCACGAAAGTATTCGGATACAGATTGTTAGGGGGATTCTATGGAAAGTAAACGTAAAAAAAGAAGTCCTATGATGTCTATTGGGGTAAGTATTGCCTTTATTGTTTTTGCTTTATATTCAATCTCTTTACTTTTCCCATTTATTTGGATTTTAATTAATTCCTTTAGAAATGTCGATGAATGGAGAAGTATTACTTCAATGACTTCTTATTGGTCACTTCCCACGAATTGGGACTTTAGTAATTATTTAACGATGTTAACGGAAAGTATGGGCGATAATGGAAGTATTTTAGAGATGCTATTTTATTCTTTACTATTAACAGTTTTGGGAACAATCATCAATGTATTTTTCTCTGCTTGCGCGGCTTACGTCGTAGCAAAATATGAATTCCCAGGGAAAAAGATTTTATATTCATTAGCGATATTTGCCATGGTTGTACCAATTGTAGGTACTTTACCTGCACAAGTTAAATTCATGGAATTTTTACATTTAGATGATACCGTCATTGGTGTATTATTCTTATATTCAGGAGCGTTTGGCTTTAATTTCATTTTATTACATTCGGCTTTTCAAGGGATTTCTTGGAATTATGCAGAAGCTGCTCAAATGGATGGGGCAGGACATTTTTCAATTTTCTTTAAGGTGATGATTCCAATGTGTAGAGGTCCTTTAATTTCTTGCGCTATTTTACAAGCGATTGCTTTATGGAATGATTATTCAACCCCCTTCTTATTCTTAAATTCCCATAAGACTTTAGCGGTTGGTTTACAAGCAATTCAAGCAAGTTTAGAAAATAGTCAAAATTATCCGATTATGTTTGCAGCGATTATCGTCTCTATTTTACCAGTTTTGATCTTATATGCCGTCTTCCAAAAGAAGATTGTCGAAAATACTGTCGCAGGAGGGTTAAAAGGATAATATGAAAAAGAGATATTTTGCTTTAATCAGTTTATTATCTATTTCTTTATTTACTGCCTGTAATCAAGAAAAAGAAAAGACTTTAACTTTTGAAAGTAATGAACTTTCTATTCGAAGTGGGGATACAGTCACTATTAAGGAATCTTATCCAAATGTTACTTATTCTTTTATTGATAATCCTTATGATATCTTGTTAGATAGTAAAACGGGAAAGATTACTTATGATAATGATATTCCTAATTCCACGCAGGTTTTATATGTCGCGCATCTAGAAGAATTATCTAGCGCACCGATTGTTATTACTTTATTAAAAGATTATGAAAATGCGACAATCGAATTTCAAAATCTTTCAAATTATATCGTTGATGGGGAATTTATTACAGGGGTTGCCTCTCTTCCATATGCTGTAACTTATACATTAAAAGAATATGTCCCTGGAATTTCAATTAATGAATATACAGGAAAAGTTAGCTATACGAGTAATGTTTTAGATCAAACGCCATTTGTAGTTGTGGCCCATACACATAATAATGTTACAAGTGAAAAGACCTTTTTTACAATGACACAAAACTTTATTGATGTTGAAAGTAATCGTCAAGTAAAAGAAAAAGGAAGTAATCAAAACGCTATATTTAAGCTTGATTTTAAAAATAATATGAGCGTTAAAGAAGAAGGAATGATTGCTTTAACAAATGAAAAGAATGTGAAAATTAATGAAGAAAATTATGAATATAATAAAGATACTTGTACTTTAAAAATTAAAGCATCTTATTTAAATACTTTAATGGATGGAGAAAATATCTTTAAGATTATTACTTCACGTAATGCCATTACTGTACAAGTTGATGTAGCGACAAAATTTATCTATACACCTGAAGATTTAGCCTCGATTAATAGTAGTCTAGATAGTTTACAAGGCTATTATATTTTAATGGATGATATCGATATGGAACAATATCTATCCCCATCTGGAAAAGGATATAATGATGGAAAAGGATGGAATCCTATTGGTGTTTATGATGATGTATTAGATTATAATTTAGCCACTTTAAAAGCTTTTAAAGGAACCTTTGATGGAAATGGTCATGTGATTAAAAACTTAAAAGCCAATCGTAAAGATACTAGAGGCTTTAATTTTGGCTTATTTGGCTATATTGAAAC
The DNA here is from genome assembly GCA_947626895.1 of uncultured Bacilli bacterium. Lineage (GTDB taxonomy): Bacteria > Bacillota_I > Bacilli_A > RFN20 > CAG-449 > CANRPC01. The sequence goes on along the minus strand of CANQTY010000020.1, from coordinate 14,705 downwards.
TTCTGCGACGATTAAAAATCTTGGCGTTACAGGAGATGTCAATGTTTCTTCTTATTCAGGAGGACTTGTAGGATCTTCTTCAGGCATCATTTCTAATTGTTGGGCAGATGTAAATCTAGAAGTCTATTCAGGTAGTCAAACGTATCGATATGTTGGAGGACTTGTTGGGAATAATCTAGGAATTATCGAAAATTGTTACGCTCTTGGGGATGTAAAGTGTGATAGTGATTTCGGATCTCTTGTTGGCTATAATGAAGGGGACATTATCAATTCCTATGCTTCAAAAACAGAAAATTCCTCAAAATTCATCGGCTTTGGAAGTATGCCCTTAACAAATAAGTTATTTGAAAATGAAGATGAATTAAAAGCTTTTGATTGGGAAAGCACTTTTTCTAATGAATATTGGGAATTTATAGATAACAATGTCCCAAGATTAAAAACCACATTAAAAGAATATGAAGTCCGTTTACTTCGTTTAGATAATAAAGTATTCGATAACCCATCATTTTATGGAGATAACATCTTGTTAGATAGTCATATTTATCCTTTGGAATTTGAAGATCGTTATAAAGATGAAGTTCATTATGAATTAATGAAATCGAATGGGGCAAGTATTGAAAATAATATCATTCATACCACGAATGAAAAAGATCAAGAAATCATCGTAAAAGCCTCCTTAACTATTGATGGGAATACATATGAAGATACATTAACCATTTCTTTAAGTAAAAAGATAGAAACATTAACTTTTGAAACGAATTTAACGGAATTAAAAGCAGGAAGTAGTTATGAATTAAAGGCGAGTTTTACGCCAAGTGATGCCAAAGAAAATATCATCTATCAATTTGAATCAACTGATAAAAACGGAATATCTATTGAGGATAATATTCTTACAATAAGTGAAGAAGCTAGTGTAACAAGTATTACTTTATATGCTAAAAGTGAATTTGGAGGGGTTTCCTCTAATAAAGTAACTTTAAAAATCAATCCTTTAAAACATATAGGAAAAATCATCACTTATGTAGATCAAGAGGAAGATTTATCTTACACAATAGATGCAACTTATGATTTAGATGATATGAATGTTACTTTATTTGGTAAAAAAATTGCATTTAGTTTAAATAATCATACGTTAACTCTAGCAAAAGATTATGTAGAAAATTTATATGATTTCAATATTCCTTTAATTTTAACTTTAAAAGATGGGACAAGACTTAAACTAGATATCTATCATTTTTCTCATCCTCAATATACAGAAGAATATATCAAAGCTCATGAAGAAAATGTCATTGAATTATCTTCCATTGAAGATTTTAAAAAATACTTTAATATCGTAACTTACGATGTAAGTAAATATGAAAATTATGATAAAACCTATGTTCTTACTAGTGATATTGACTTTCATGGAGAACAAATTCATGCCTTCTCATATGCTTCTGAAAATTATGGAGATCAGCCTTTTAAAGGAAAAATCTATGGCTGTAATCATGTCATTTCTAATTTTATTGTAAATCAAAATGAATTAGCGTATGAAATTGATGCAAATTCATCGAAATATGGAGTGGGTTTAATAGGATGTCTAGATGGAGGAAGTCTTTACGATATGAAATTAAGTAAAGTGACTGTGAAAGGGAATAACTTTGTTGGAGGTTTAGTAGGAATGATGAAAGGTGGACTTGTGGAAAATTGTGAAGTATTAGATGATAATACCTCGACGATACGCGCAAGTGATTATAAATATTCAGTTTTAAGTGAATCGATTCGTGTTGGAGGAATCATTGGTCGACTTTATGAAGGAGTATCTTTAGCAAATTATTATGAAGGTACATCGTATCATGTCGTAGGTTAAAGGAGTAAAATATGGAAAAACAAAAATTTGGAAGAAATCAAAGTTATGCCCGCGCGGTGAATAACGAACTCGTTATTGAAAAATTAAGAAAGCAAGATTATAGTGCGACAGATTTAGCAAAACATCTTGGTTTATCTAACGCTACGCTTTCTTCAATTTTAAAAGGTTTATTAAATAAGGGAATTATTAAAGTTTCTTATACCATTTCTAAAGCTGGCAAGGGAAGAAATCAAATCTATTATACTTTAGATGAAGGGTATGGAATTATTATTGTTGTTTCCTTATCCGACAATCGATATAACATCACTTTAAGTAATATTAAAGAAGAAGTTTTATATCATGAAGTCAAAGAAATCGACCGTTATGATGTCGCAGTCATTTATGAATTAGTCTTAAGATTAAAAGATATCTTAGCGATGGATGAATTAAAAAATATTCCTATTCGTTATATCACAATCGCCGTGCCAGGAAGAGTCAATTCCTTAACCAATGAATTACAATTATCAAAACAATTTGATCATGATTTATTCTACGGACAAAAAAGTATTATCAACATCTTTGAAAATCACTTCTCTTGTCCCATAATGATGGAAAACGATATCAATTTATCCATCATCGGGGAAATGAAAAGTGGCTGTTTAACCAATGTAGAAAATGCCATGCTTGTCTATATTGATAATGGTATGGGAGGGGCTTTTGTCTTCAATAACCACTTCTATGGAGGCTCTTTTGGTTATGCTGGTGAAATTGGCTTAATGAAATCTTATTTTAAAGGTCAAAGTAGTTATTTAGATGAATTTGCTTCTTTAAGAAGTATTAAAGAATATGCGTATAAGACAAATCATAAAAAATATCATGTACAAGATTTAGTCGATGAATATCAACAAAAAGGTGATTTATATAACTATATCAATGAAACTGCCCGTCTTGTGGGTAGTAAATTAAGAGATTTAATTGAAGTCTTAAATGTCTCTAAAATCGTGATTTCTGGAAGAGTCACAAGTTTTGGTGAAGACTATTTAAATAATGTCAAAGAAGAAACAAATCTTTCCCAAAATGAGTGTGAAATTGAATTTTCTTCTTTAGGAAATAATTCTATTTTAATTGGCGCTATGTCCAAAGCCGTGGATAATTCCATTCCCCAGATGGAACAAAAAGTAGCGAAAGCGTAAAGAGGATATTATGTTACGTATTTTAGTCTCTTCATTATTGGCCTTAAGTAGTTTATTTACGCCTTTATCACTAAAGGAAGAAGGAATTCATGAACTACCTAATGTACATCAAGTACCGCGTATGGTAACGATGTCTTTTACTCATGATACAAAACATGAGATGGCTTTTAATTACAATACGGATTATCATACGGATACGATTTTAGAAGTTTCTCAAGATGAAGATTTTTCTAAAGATGTAATCGAATTTACAGGGACTACAAGTAAAAGTAAAGTGAGTAATGATGGTTTTATTCATCAAGTAAAAGCCACGAATTTAAAAGAAAATACGACTTATTATTATCGTCTTGGAGATAAAGAATTAAATATTTATTCCCCGATTGGTCAGTTTAAAACAGAAAATAATCATCCATTTACATCCTTTGTCCATCTAAGTGATCCCCAGATGATGGAAGAAAGTAATGCTTTAACTTATGGAAGATTATTAAATGAATTAACTTCTTCTTTTGATTTAGATTTTTTATCAGTCACCGGGGATTTAGTGAATAATTCTTGGTTAAATAATACCCCTCATCTAGAACAATGGGAATATTCTTTAACTGCTCAATTTGATTATTTAAAAAATATTCCTTTGATGGCAGTCGCAGGGAATCATGATGAAAGTGATTATGATTTTAGTTCACGCTTTAATTATCCTCTTGAAGATGATCAAGATGGAAAAGGTGGTATTTATTATTCTTATGATTATCATGATATGCATTTTATTGCCCTCAATACAAATGATACTTCAAATAGAGAAGATAAAGATCACGCCACAGGATTATCTAGTAAACAACTTACTTGGTTAGAAAATGATTTAAAAGAAAATAGTGATGCTAAATGGAAAGTCATCATGATGCATAAAGGGATTTTTGATGCAGGAAGTCATTCTTCAAATATCAGTGGTGAAGATTATGATATTCCCCTTATCCGTGAACAACTCGCCCCATTATTTTCTCAATATCATGTCGACTTAGTTTTACAAGGTCATGATCATTTATATTCTCGTTCTTATCCTTTGACGTGTTTATTAGAAAATGAGGAATTAAAAGTAAGTTATCAAGAAGAAACAATCAAAGTAAATAAAGATAATAAAGAATATGATACTTATTTAAATCCGAAAGGACCTATCTATATCAATACAGGAAGTGCTTCAGGATCAAAATATTATAGTGTTGTAAATTATGATCATGATTTAATTCCTTTAGAAAAAAGTTATGGATCAACAAATCAAATGTGTACGTATTATTATGTAGAAAATGACACATTATATGGGGAAATTTATGAATTAATCGATGGTAAATTATCTTTATATGATCAATTTGCTCTTAAAAAGGATGATTCTATTTTAGAAGAAAATAAACCTAATGACGTAGGGGATAATCTACAAAATAACAATAACACCCTCATAACAATACTTATTGTTGTATCTTGTGTTGTTCTTTTCGGGGGACTTATCACTTTTATCATCATAAAAAGGAGGAAACATAATGGCTAATTTAAATTTAATCCATGTATCAAAAGTCTATAAAGGAGATGTAAAAGCGGTCACTGATTTTACAATGGAAATTCAAGATGGAGAATTCATCGTCTTTGTTGGTCCTTCAGGATGTGGAAAATCGACGACTTTAAGAATGATCGCAGGACTTGAAGATATTAGCGAGGGAGAACTTTATATTGATAATAAATACATGAATGATGTTGAACCAAAAGATCGAGATTTAGCGATGGTTTTCCAAAATTATGCACTTTATCCCTATTTAACAAGTTATGATAATATTGCTTTTGGTTTAAGAATGCGTAAAATCAAGGTTTTTGAAAAAGATGAAAAAGGAAATCCTATTTATATTATCGATAAGAAAAAGATAAAAGAATATCAAAAAGAAATCGCTTCTTTAACAAAAGAATTAAAAAAAGATGTTGTAAATAATAAAGAAGAATTAAATGAAAAAATTAATAAGCTTAATGAACTTATTAAAAAGGAAGAAACTTCTCCTTCTTTAGAAAAATTTCATCTTAGAAAATATACAAAAGAAGAAATTGATGAACGCGTGAATAGAGTTGCTAAAATGTTAGGAATTAGTGATTATTTATCACGTAAACCTGGTTCTTTATCTGGTGGACAACGTCAACGTGTCGCACTTGGTAGAGCCATCGTACGTGAAGCAAAAGTCTATCTATTTGATGAACCACTTTCGAATTTAGATGCAAAATTACGCGCGGCCATGCGTGTAGAAATCATTAATTTACATCATAAATTGAAGACGACTTTTATCTATGTTACCCATGACCAAGTAGAAGCAATGACTATGGGCGATAGAATCGTTGTCATGAAAGATGGATTTATAAAACAAATTGATACTCCAACAAATTTATATGATTATCCAAATAATCAATTTGTCGCAGGATTTATCGGAACACCCCAGATGAACTTCTTTGATGTCAAGATACAAAAAGAAGATCGTTATTATCTTTATTTTAATGAAGAAACTAGACTTTATATTAATGAACTTGATTTAAAAGAAGACTATAAAGATTTATCTTCTTTTGAGGCAGTTTTAGGTGTTCGTAGCGAAGATATTCATCTTGCGAAAGGAAATGAAAATTCTTTAAAAGCAGTTGTTCATTTAGTAGAAATTTTAGGAAGTGATTGTCTAGTTTATTTAGGCTTAAAAGATGTCGATAATGTAAAAGAATTTGTCATGAAATTACAAACAAGATGTCTATATCAACCTGGAGATATCATTCGTATTGCATTTAATAAAGAAAATATCCACCTATTTGATAAAGAAAGTGAAAATAGTGTGCTTATAAAAAAGAAAGGGGAAATTTAAAAAGTTACATTCATTTATTTAGGGTAAAAATAATCTCACGTTTACACAAATTGTGTCAAATAAAAAAATTAAAGGGAAGAAAGGAAAAAATATGAAAAGAAAAACAATCTTATTTACCTCACTATCATTACTTTTGGGTTTACTTGTTTCCTGTGGAGGGGATGTAAATTCTTCTATTCCTACCTCAGTAGGTTCATCAAGTAATACCCAAACATCATCTACTGGTAGCTCTACTGGTTCATCTAGTGAAAATAATATAAATTCTTCGTCAGAAGGAGATAATACTTCTTCTGCGACGAAAGATAGTTCGAATACACCTGTATCATCTGAGGATCCCCATACAAGTGATGATACACCTGTATCAAGTGATGAAAAAGTTTCATCTGGTGGAGGTCAAACTTCATCGGAAACCCCTGAATCCTCGGATTCGACGGGGGGGGGCTCAAGTTCTGAAACTGTTAGAACAGTTACCTCCATAACATTTGATAATTACCCTAAAAGAAATTTCAATAAGGGTGATGAATTTACCCTAAAAACTGAAACTGGAAATTATGATTCTACTCTTAACGTAACATATGACGATAATAGTACTGCAATAGTAAATATAACCTTGGAAATGGTTAAAACACCATTACCAAATATGAATCAACCAGGTACACAGACTGTTACTATTCAATATGGCGGAAAAGAAATCACATATGAGATTACTATTTCCATGCAAAAAATTGAAAATCCAGAATTTTCTTTCACATATCAAAGCGGTGATGAAACTAAAACATTGGCTAGCGGAGATAGATTTTATGTTAATGAATTGACTGGATTTAAAGTAACTATTGTTCCTGTAGATGGTGTCGAATTTGAAGAAGGTGTTGATTATAATGTGGTTTATAGTCAAAATGAAGAACCTTTAGAAGAAGCACCAACAACTCCAGGTACATATGATGTTAGAATTACAACATTAGCAAGTAGTTCAAAAGTTGTTGCTAATAAAACAGATCACCGTTGGTATATAATTAAACAATCTCCAACAGAGGGTCAAACTGTAATTTCATTAGTTACACCAGAAACTAAGCCTACATTTACACATGATGGTCAAGGACATGAACCTGCAAATGAATCATATAAATTTAAAGATTCTAATGGTGGAGAAGTTAATTTGACCAAAGGCAATGATTTCACAGTACGATTTAAGTCAGAAGAATTGGAATATGATAGTGATCAAGCTCCTATAGAAATTGGAGACTACACTGCTGAAATTACAATAACAAATGATACATATATTTTTGATAAATATAGTAATACACAAATCGCTTTCAGCATTGTTAAAACTCCAATAGCAGATCAAATATTAGTTCATCTAGTTCTTGAGAAAGACACATATGAATTCAATAATGAACCTGTAAATGTATTATGGCACTTTGAAGATGAAGAAAATCAAAAAGTAGACATTGATGAATCTGATTATGAAATAAAATATACCTCGGAAAAAGATGATCCAGAATATGGAGGTGATGGGAAAACCACTCCACCTAAAGGTATTGCTGGTAAGAATGCCGCTTATGCATTAAATGTTACATTAAAGAATGATAAATATCAGATGAAAGGTGACTATGACAAATTTGCTTGGTTAGTTTTTCATATTAACGATGCAACAGAGCCAACAGTTACATTTTCAATTGAGAATAAAACACAATTTCATGTTGGTGATAATATTGATATTAAAGTAACGATTGATCCAGGAACAATTACTTACACGTATTATTATTGTTCAGATAATGTCGCTGGTTATGAAGAAAGCAACAAGAATAAAGACACACCAACGGAAATTGGTGATTATTCGTTTGTTATTGATACAGTGGCAGCAGATGGATATGCATCTGTTCATAAATGGGTTACTTTCTCAATTACTGCAGCCTCTTGACTAACACAAGTAACAATTGTTCCAGATGGAGAAGTGAGCTTTGAGGCAGATAGAAATCCTCATGCTCCCTCCTTCCATTTTGAAAATAAAAATGGAGAAAGAGTCGATGATGTAGAATATTCTGTCACTTATTCTAGTGATAGTAGTGGATACAATAGCACAGAACCCCCTACATTAATAGAGGATTACTCAGCAGTAATTGATATTAAAAATAGTGATAAATACATCATCGATGGAAATCCATGGTTACCATTTAAAATCGTTCCCCCTAAAGAGGGCTATAACAATTTAAAAGATAAGTTTGAAGCCCAAACTAGAGTATGGGGAACAGATGGAAATAATGGTGTAGACGCGAACAATGTTACTGATAAACAAGATCGATTTGAACTGAAAGTTGATGGGGCAAATAGAAAAGGTGCAGCCTTAAAATCAAATGATTTCTATGATGAAGGTAGCTTTGAATTTGTTGCATCAACCAATAGTAAAAATGGCGTTTGTATGGCATTTTGGACCTTCTTCTATGCTGAAGATGGCGCAGTAAATAATGAAATTGATTTTGAATTATTTGGCAGAAATAAAATCATTTATTCTACTTATACTAGTGAGAATATTGAAAATCAAACTCACAATAATAGCAAGGTAGATTTTGATGTTTCTGAAAATAAAATTCATACGTATCGCTTTGATTGGCATAAAGGAAAAAGTGTTACATTCTATATCGACAATATTGAAGTATCTCATATTACTGAGCATATTCCAGATCAACCTATGGAGGTTTGGATTGGTGCTTGGTGCCCTTCTTGGGCAGTAGATAGTGAATCTAGTGATCCTACAAATGTAGAATCTATGATGACTATTTATTCATTTACATATCATCAAGGTTTTGATAATTAAAAAAGGAAAAAAGAAGTTATGAAGGATATTAAATTTGGTACAGGTGGTTTCCGTGGCGTTATAGGGGATACCTTTACAAAAGATAACATTACTTTAATTGCTCAAGCTCTTGCTAATTTAGTAAAAGAAGATCACTTAACAAAACCTCTTGTTATAGGTTATGATTATCGTTTTCTTTCTAAAGAAGCAGCACTTTGGATGAGTGAAGTATTTAGCTTTCATCATATTCATGTAATGTTATCAAGTGAAGAAGTACCTGCCCCAAGTGTGATGTACATGGTAAAAAAACATGATTTAGATTATGGAATCATGATTACAGCAAGTCATAATCCTTATATTTTTAATGGAATTAAAGTATTTCAAAAAGAAGGTATGGATGGAGATGTTGCTCTTACTTCTAGAATTGAAAAAGAATTTCATAAGATTACTTCTATTGAAAGTAAACCTTTTGAAGTAGCTAAAAATGACCACGATATAGAAATGGTATCCTTTTTAAATGATTATGTTTTAAATATTGAAAACTTTATTTCCCCTTTAGTAAGGGGTTCTAACCTACATATTTTATTTGATAGCTTACATGGCGTGGGAGAAAAATCTTTAATGAAAATCGCTTCCGATTTTAAATTAAATAACTTCCACGCCTTGCATGTAGGTCAAGATGCTTATTTTAATTTTAAAAATCCTAACCCTACTAGAGAAAATATGGAAGAAGATAAAGAAATACTATTAAAAAATCATTATGATTTAGCGCTTGGTTTAGATTCTGATGGCGATCGACTTGGTATACTAGATGAAAATGGAAATTATGTAGATAGTAATGAAATTTTAGCTTCTTTATATTATTACCTAGTGAAATATCGAGGAATGAAAGGGGATATTGTTAAAAACTTAGCAACCTCGAATTTGGTTGATAAGGTCGCAGAAAAACTAGGTTTTAAGTGTCACGAAGTGGATGTTGGCTTTAAAAATATTTCTGCGATGATGAAAAAATGTGATGCTCTTATCGGCGGGGAATCCTCTGGAGGATTAACCATTAGAAATTATCTATATGGGAAAGATTCCACCTTTTCATCGTCTTTATTTTTAGAAATGATGATTATTATGAAAAAAAATATCTCTTCAATCGTCAAAGAAGTAAGGGATTTTGCCTCCTTTCACCATACAATTATTGAAGATCATTTCGCTTATCATCATGAAGATATTATCTTAAATTATTTAAAAAATCATACATTTACTTTTCCTGATGAAATCGTTTCAAAAGAAATTATTGCAAATAATGTAAAATATCGTTTCAAAAATGATTGTTGGCTCCTTTTAAGAGGTTCTGGAACAGAACCAATGTTAAGAATCTTTATTGAAATGGAAACAAAAGAAAAAGCAAATGAATATTTAAAAATCTTAAAACAATCAATAAATGAAGTGGATCATTATTGATAAAGGGGACTTATGAAGAATAATAAAAGTTTATTAGAAAAAGATGTTTTATCACTTTTTCATAAAATTAAAGAATTAAAAAAAGAACATAAAAAAGATAATTATTTATTAGAAAATACTTATTTTTTAGATGATGGAAGAATTCTAAGTATTTTTCAAGATCGCATGAATGGAGTATCCCGTTTTCCTTATAGTAGTGATGGATTTACTTTATGGGCATATTCTTCTGGACATCTATCCATCAATGAATCTACCTTTTATGTAAGTTTACCTTCCGAAGAAGGAAAAGAACCTTATCTTGCCTTTTTTGGAGGGGAACTCCTTCCTGATAATACTTACTTACCCATTTCTATTTTAGGAAGAGCTTTTAATCCTTTAGAAAAGAATGTTGAGAGATATTGTATTTACGCAAAAGATTCGGTTTATTATTTAACCAAAACTAGAAGAGCTTATTATGCTTTAAGAGCTTTTGTTAGCAAAGATAAAAAGGTTAGCTTTTCTTTATTTTTAAAGAATCGTAGTAAAAATGAACAAGAATATTATTTATCTTCTTATTTTAATTCTTTATTTAAATATAGTCTTTTTGAAACCATGGAAACCAAATGGTTTAAAAAGGCGACATATAACAATCATACCTTTTATTTTGAATCCCCAGAAGATGTATCGCGAAATGAACATATTTTAAACTTTGGCAAAATTCGTAGGGAAATGTTAAAATCCCCGAAATATGAAGAAAATACCACTTCTAGAAGTGTTTATTTAGGAAGTAGAGAAAATCAATTAGTAAATGCTACTTCTTTAAGAAGTGGACATTTTTCAAAAGTGAAATTGGTCACGCATTTTTCTGACACCGCGATTGCGGGGGATCTACTTCATTACACCTTAAAACATGATGAATCCGTGATTATTCATTATACTTTAAGTTTTTCTCATTCTCTTGAAGAAAAAGAAAAACAAGACAAGGAACAGATTTCATTTTTCGACTTTGAAAAAATCTTAAAAAATAAACGAAGACAAATTAAAAATAAAGAAAAAAGTGAAGGAATGTTAAAGATTTATTTTGAAGATTGGAATTCAAAAAAAATCAATACAAAAATATTCAATCGCTTTTTAGAATATGTGATTTATCAAACAGAGTATTGTGGTTTAGCTAAAAATTCAGGTGCCCTATTTTTAGGTGTTCGTGATGTGATGCAACAACTAGATGCTACTTTAATTTGGAATCCTTCTGCTTGTCGAAAAAAGATTTTAGAGGTTTTAAGTTTTATCGATTCTAGCGGTAATCCTCCGCGCCAATATTCTTTACCTCCAAAAGGAAGTAATCCAAAAATGGATTTTCGTGACTTTATCGATCAAGGATTATGGATTATTCATACCCTTTATGCATATTTAGCCTATACTTTAGATTATTCCATTTTAGATGAAGTGATTGGTTATTATGATCGTACTCCTTATGGCGTAGCTATTTTATCGAAAAGAAAAGATAGTGTTTTAGATCATTTAATTCAAATTATGGATTATTTAATGAAACATATTGATCCTTCAACTCATTGCTTAAGAGCGATGTATGGTGATTGGAATGATGCTTTAGATGGACTTGGGATAACCTCGAATAAAAATGAAGCTTATGGAGATGGAGTCTCGATTATGGCTACGCTTCAATTTTATAAAAATCTTTTAGAAATGTATGAAATATTGATTCATATCAATAAGCATTTAGATTTAGCTTCAACCTATTTAAACTTAAGAGAGGACATCAAAATTGGCATTAAAAAGTATGCGATTGTTGAAGAAAACGGCGTTAAGCGTATCCTTCATGGCTGGGGAGAACATCGTTCTTATCTAGTTGGTAGTTATCATGATGTAGATGGAAAATCAAGAAATTCATCTACAGCGAATGCCTTTTATGTACTATCTGATTTTTATAAAGAAAATATTATTCCAAAAGAAGATTTTTTAAAAGCCTATCATAAGTTAGATTCGAAATATGGTTTTAAAACTTTTGAACCTTATTTTGCTAGTGATTGTAAAGGGGTAGGAAGAATTGTTCATCTTCCTCTTGGCACGGCTGAAAACGCTGCGACATATATCCATAGTGCTTTATTTTCTACTTTATCCTTATTTTATTTAGATGAAGAAGAATATGCCTATAGACAATTAGAAAAATTATTACCATTTACTCATGAACATTTATCTACTTCCCCTTTTGTTATGCCAAATTCCTATTCTTATAACGAAGAAGAAGATATGGATGGAGAATCGATGTCAGATTGGTATACAGGTAGTGCAAATACCTTATTAAAGACGATTATCAAGGGAATATTTGGTATTCAAATGCATTTAGATTATATGGAAGTTCATGTTTTAAAACATTATCCTGCAAGAAAATGTTCACTTTCTTTTAAAGCGCAAAATCATTTAATTCATATGGTCTATTCTTCCCATAGCGAAAGAATGCAAAGAATTATGAAAGTAAATGGGGAAGTGATAAATGGGAAAATCATCATCGATGCAAAATATAAAGATATAAAAAATATCAACATAGAAATTATTGATTAAGGGGTACATTATGAATTTATTTATTTTAAATGAAAAAGAAATAAACGAAAAAATCGCTAGAGAAATTCTTGACTTAGTAAAAGATAAACCAAGTTGTGTTTTAGGACTTGCTACAGGGAGTTCCCCTCTTGGGGTATATGAAGAGTTAGCTATTTTATCGAAAAAAGAAAATATCTCTTTTAAAGATGTAACTACCTTTAATTTAGATGAATATGTTGGTTTAAATCCATCCCATAATCAATCCTATCGTTATTTTATGAATGATAAGTTATTTTCACATATAGATATACCCATTCAAAACACCAATGTTCCAGATGGAATCAATTATCAAGATAGTATGGATTATTATGATCAAAAAATCGCTTTAAAAGGGGGAATAGATATTCAACTTTTAGGTATTGGTAGCAATGGTCATATCGCTTTTAATGAACCAGGAACATCTTGTGATAGTTTCACACATGTCGTCGATTTAAAAGAATCCACGATCAAAGATAATGCGCGATTTTTTGACTCTATAAATGATGTACCACGTAAAGCAATTACGATGGGTTTAGCATCTATTATGCAGGCAAAAAAGATTATTTTAATCGCTAAGGGAAAAAATAAAGCTTTAGCTATTAGACGTTTATTCACTGAAGGAATAGATATTTCTTTACCTGCTTCAATATTAAAAAAACACGACAATGTAGATATTTATTGTGATGAAGAGGCTGCTTCTTTATTAAAAGGAGATAGAGCATGTTAAGTTTTAAAGATAGCAATATCTATATAGAAGGACAAGGAATTGTTCGTAGTGATTTAGTGATGAATGAAGGGAAATTCACTTCTTTTAATGCAAAAGAAGGTATTACTCTTTTAAATCATCTACTCATTGTTCCAGGTTTTATTGATGAACATATGCATGGGGCAAATGGAAGTGATGTAATGGATGCGAATTTAAATTCAATTCATAATATTGCTACTTCTATATGTAAAGATGGAGTAACTTCTTTTCTTCCTACGACCATGACTATGGAAAAAGAAAAGATTATCTTAGCTTTAAAAACGATCGAGGAATTTAAAAAGAATCAAAAAGAAGGTGCCTCTATTTTAGGTGTCCATTTAGAAGGACCATTTATTAGTAAAGATTATAAAGGCGCGCAAGACGAAAAATTTATAGAAAAGCCAACAATAAAGGCAATAAAAGAATATTTAGATAGTGTACCAAATTTAATTAAAATCATCACTTTAGCTTATGAAGAATGTGATGAAGATGTCGTTCCTTATTTAGTAAATCAAGGAATTATCGTTAGTATAGGTCATTCAGGGTGTAGTAATGACCTCTTAAAAAAAGGGTTTAATCAAGGAATATCCTTATCCACGCATACATTTAACGCGATGAAAGGGATCCACCATCGCGATATAGGTATTCCAGGATGTGTGATGCTTCATGATAACGTAAATGCTGAACTTATATGTGATTTATATCATGTAAGTGCAGATGCCATCACTCTTTTATATAAGATGAAAGGTAAAGACCATCTCATCTTAATTACAGATTCTATGGAAGCTAGATTTTTAAACGATGGTTTATATCATCTAGGTGGACAAGAAGTCTATGTAAAAAATCATACTGCAAGATTAAAAGATAACACTCTTGCAGGCTCGATTCTAAACATGAATCAAGCTCTTGCTAATGTAAAAAAGACATTAGGAATCAATCTTACGAGTGCTATTGACATGGGAAGTATAAACCCTGCAAGAAATCTAAAAATTGATCAACAGAAAGGTTCAATTGCTTTAGGTAAAGATGCAGATTTTGTCATTATTGATGAAAATTTCAATGTTTATGCTACTTTCGTCAATGGAAAATTAGCTTATCAAGGAGGACAATATGAAAAGTAAGAAGATTTTATTTGTATTAAGTCTATGTCTCTTATCTTTAATCGGTTGTACTAAAAATGAAGATTCTTCCTTAAAACCTTCACAAGGGGATACTTCACAAACAACTGATATAACTTCTA
>CANQTY010000019.1 GCA_947626895.1 uncultured Bacilli bacterium | reverse complement strand
TATTGGAAATTAAAATCAGTCCAAGATAGCTCAAGGCTGATTTTTTTATATAAGGGTGTAAAAATTTGACCTATACAAAAAGACTGAATTTTACATCAATCTTGTTGTTTTCGTGGCGGAAGAACGGGGATTCGAACCCCGGCGAGTGTTGCTCCTGCTAGTTTTCGAAACTAGTCCCTTAAACCACTTGGGTATTCTTCCAAACATGTAGATTATAACATCTCACGAAAAACTTTCCTATAATTCATTTTAAAATCTTAAATTTTAAGGGATTTTTAAGAACTTTTCTTTTTTCTTTCAAACCATAAAAAAAGGCTTTATAATGTTTTTAGGTGAAGTAAATGAAACAAATTTTATTATCCATATATGCCTTAAGTGATGTCATTTCTCAAGAACATTTTTTAATTGTGATATTTTTAATTTTATTTACAATTGTCAGCATTGTTTTAACTTGTTTAATGATTAAATCACGAAAAAAGAATATTAAATTTTCTTTAAAAAACGAGAGTTTTGGAAGAGTTTATCGCATTGATTTAAATAAAGAAAAAGTTACATGCGTAGATTTAATTTCTTCAGAAAGACAAAACCAATTCTCTTTTAGTGACTTTTTAAAGATTTTTCATAAAAGTGATCGAGAACCTGTCGAAAAATTTTTAAATGATGTATTAAATAAAGATTACGAAGGAAAGAATTATTTTGAATACTTTGTTTATGATCGTATTTTTCATGATGATATCTTTGTACTTTTTAAAGTTAAACAAGTCATCTATGAAGAAAAAGTCATCTATTTAGACTTCTATCGCTTCTCTAATTTAACCAATACCAAAGTCTTTAGATATAAGAAAAATATGGGATTATTTTTAGATGAAAAGTCTTTATATAAATATGAAGCAGGAAAAAATAAGAAAGGACTAGTTATCTATAATATTCATCTTTTTTCGAAACAAGAATTCTATCCTAAAGATAATGGACAAGAACATTTAATCATGCTTCATATCGTACAAAGTTTAATGGCTACTTTGCATAAAAATCATTTCCTTTGTATGTATGATGAAACTGAATTATTTGCCTTTGATTTTAAGCCAAATGATGAAAAAGAAATTCAAGAAAACGCCGAAATTTTAAAAGAAAAAATCGATACATCTTTATCTTTGCAATCCTTAAATTCTTTATATGATTATCGCCTTGGTGTGTATTATAAACAAGGTTATGATTCTGCTTCGTTAAAAGAAAAGATGAAGCTAGCAAGAGATACTGCAATTTATGCAATGCATTCTTCAGAGGAAAATAAGGTCATCTATTATGATAAGAAAATTGATTTTAAAAAGACAAAACAAAATCAAAAAATTGAGGAAATGAATCACATTCTTAAAGAAAATTGCTTTAATGTTTTATACGCTCCTTATGTAGATGCTAAAACAGGAAGAACTAAAGGATTCCTTTGTGATATTACCGTAAATTCTAAAATTATCCCTTCCCTTAGTGAATTAGAAATGCTCGTGCATCAACAAAATCGCATGGATGATTTTGTAGAATTGATTTTAGAAAATGCCCTTCATGGATTAGAAGATCCTTCTTTAAAAAAGAAGATGCAAAGATTTTTAATTATCCCCATGCCTTTATTTTTCTTTCCTAATGTCAAAAAATATATTGAAACCCATCCTTTAAAAGATGTTCATCTTTCTTTCATGCTAGATCAAGATGATTTCTTATATTTAGGAAATATGCAAAACTCTGTTAAAAAAGTCATCCAAGGAATTTCAGAAATCGGTTGTTTACCTTCGATTAAATTAGATAATACAAAAGTAGAGCTAAATAAAGAAATCTTAGAGCTCTTTTCTTGCTATATCTTAGATGATGATTTTGTTTATAATAATGTAACCAATATGCGAGGAAAGATTTTAATTGATAAACTATTAAATCAATTAGAATTATATAAATCTCCAATTATCGCAACAGGAATCTCGATTTGGTCTCACGCAGAACTTCTGGCTTCTTTAGGTGTAGAATTCCTTTCTGGTTCCGCGATTGCCTTACCTTCTGAAACGATTAATGATGTTTCACGTAAAGTAACTTTAAAAATTACTCAAATGAATAGTTAGAAAGGAAAAATGAAAGATGAAAAAAGAACCCTGCCCATATTGTGATAAAGATGAAAGTTTAGATGCTTTTGGCTATTATGCTTTTAATTTAAGTGTTTCTACTGTCTATATTTTTAAAGAACAATCCCATTATGGGCGTTTAATTGTCGCATATAAAGATCACGTCTCAGAGATGTGTGAATTAAGTAAAGAAGAAAGAATTGCCTATTTTGATGATATTGCAAGAGTGGCAAAAGCTATGCATAAAGCTTTTCATCCCGATAAAATCAATTATGGTGCCTATGGAGATACTGGTCATCACCTACACTTCCATTTAGTACCAAAATATAAAGATGGGTATGAATGGGGAGGAGTTTTCCTAATGAATCCCAAATTAAAAATGGTCGAAGATAAAGAAATCTTGAAGACCATTGTTGATGAACTTAAAAAATATTTATAAGAGGTAACTCCTCTTATTTTTTTAGCATGTTTTCTCTGCCAATAGAAAGCATGAGTTTAATTCTATTTTCTTGATTGACTTTTACCGCGCCTGCATCATAATCCACGGCGACAATATTGGCATTTGGCATTAATTCAACAATACGACGAATCATGCCTTTGCCCCCGATGTGATTTGGTAAACAGCCAAAAGGTTGAGTACAAACGATATTTTCATAACCCGATTCGACAAGTTCCATCATTTCCGCGGTAAGAAGCCATCCTTCGCCCATCTTATCGCCATATCCTATGACATCTTTTACCAAAGATTTTAAATGAGCATATTTCCCTGGAGTATTAAAACAATCATATCGCGAAATCGAAGAAACGATAATGTCTTCTGTTTTTGTACAATAATCTAAAAGTAAAGTACAGACTATTTTTTTTAGTTTTGAGCCTCCATAAAGACGAATATCTTCAAGACGGTTATCGATTTTAAAAAGGATAAACCCTAACATCATAGGAAGATTGACTTCACAATCTTGATCTTTTAAGAAGTCCTCAAGAGAGTTGTTCCCCAACGAAGAATATTTAACATAAATTTCTCCGACTACACCAACCTTTAATTTTGGCTTACTTCTGTCGCATTTAATTAAAGCAAATTCATCTGTTAATTTGAAGATGTTTCTTTTCATTTCTTTTAGACTATAGCCTTTAGATTTAGATAAACGTTCCACAAAGTAAGCTGACCACTTTTCTACAAGAGCATTTGTTTCTCCCTTATTTATTTCATAGGGTTCACATTGATTTTTTAATAACATCAAAGTGTCTCCATAAATTAACCCTGCGATAGCTCTACGAATAAAGGATAAAGTTAATTTAAAGCCAGGATTTTTTTCCATGCCTGATAAATTAAGACTTACTACAGGAACATAACCAAGACCTGCGCGAGCGAGAGCTTTTCTTAATAAATGGATATAATTGGAAGCTCTACAGCCTCCGCCTGTCTGAGTAATCATCAAAGCGATTTTATGGGTATCGTATTTTCCAGATTGTACAGCATGAATGAGTTGACCAATGGCTAAAATTGCAGGATAACAAGTATCATTATGTACATACTTTAACCCCGTTTGAGCAATTTCTGGTCCTGTAGTTTCTAATAGTTCTGCATGATATCCCATATTATTAAAGACTTCTTTTAAAATTCTAAAATGGATGGGTGCCATCATAGGAAAAATCATCGTATATTCTTTACGCATTTCTTTAGTAAATAAAAGTCTACCATCTTTATCATAAACTAGTCTAGCCATGTTTTTTCTCCTTTTCCTCTAAGGCGGAAAGTAAAGAACGGATACGTATTTTTACTGCACCTAAATTGGTAATTTCATCAATTTTAATTTGTGTATAAATCTTACCATTTTTTTCTAAGATATCTCTAACTTCATCAGTAGTAATCGCATCTACTCCGCAACCAAAGCTTACAAGTTGAACTAGATTCATATCATCAGTTTTTCCTACATAACTTGCTGCTAAATATAATCTAGAATGATATGTCCATTGATTTAAAACATGCACTAAAATCTTCTGCTTTACTTTTCTTGCTACCACATCTTCTGTAATAATTGCTACATTAAAAGAAGAAATCATCTTATCAATTCCATGATTAATTTCAGGATCTAAATGATAAGGTCTTCCTGATAAAACAATAATTTGTTGATGATTTTTTCGCGCATTAGCGATAATTTCATCACCCTTTAAGACGATTTTATTTTCATAATCTTCGTAAGCTTGATAAGCCTTTTTACAAGCGTTTTTCACTTCTTTTAAAGTGAAATCTTGATCTTTAAAATGTTCTTTTAAGATATTTAAGAATTTATGTGGAAAATCCTTTTTACGATGAATTCCTACATATTCTTTAATAAAGTGAATATGTTCTCTTTCTAAAATCTTTACATTTGCATTAATGACTTCAGGATAATAGGCCACAACAGGACAATTATAGTGATTATCTCCTTTTCTTTCATCCACATTATATGACATGCAAGGGTAGAAGATTGTTTGTACACCTTGATGTACTAAATGTACTACATGCCCATGCAAAAGTTTTGCAGGAAAACATACTGTATCGGAAGGGATTGTTGATTGTCCTTCTAAATATAAAGATCTAGTAGAAAAGGGAGATACTACGACTTTAAAATCTAAAGCTTCAAATAAGGTTTTCCAAAAAGGCAATAATTCATATTGATTTAATCCTAAAGGAATACCTATTGTTCCTCTTTTTCCCTCATTTTGTGAAGGTTTAATATATTCTTCAAATAATTTTTGTTTATATTCATAAAGATTTAACTGGTTCGCTACACTTTTTTTCGTGACAGGTTTTTCACAACGATTACCACCAATAAAGACTCTCCCGTTAGCGAATTTGTTGATGGTTAATCGACAATTATTTGGACAAATCTTACAATTCATTACTTGAATTTCATGGACGAAATTTTCGAGTTCTTCTTTAGAAACAATCTCACTATCCTTAACGCGCATGGTTCTGGCATAAAGTGCAGCGCCATAGGCTCCCATGAGCCCTGAAATGCTTGGACGAACTACATGAACACCAAGTTCTAATTCAAAAGCTCTTAAGACAGCATTATTCAAGAATGTTCCACCTTGAACAACGATATTTTTTCCTAATTCATCTGAGGTACCAACACGAATAACCTTATATAAAGCATTTTTTACTACAGCACGAGAAAGCCCTGCAGAAATATCTTCGATAGTTGCGCCATCTTTTTGAGCTTGTTTTACCGCGGAATTCATAAAAACGGTACATCTAGAACCTAAATCAACAGGTTTTTTAGCAAATAAGCCCAATTTAGAAAAAGTGGCTATATCATATCCTAATGCACTTGCAAAGGTTTGTAAAAATGAACCACATCCAGAAGAACATGCTTCATTTAAGAAGATATTATCAATCGCCCCATTATGGATTTTAAAGCATTTGATATCTTGTCCTCCAATATCAATAACAAAATCAACGTTAGGCATAAATTTTTTGGCCGCGACAAAATGAGCGATAGTTTCCACAATGCCAAAATTAATACGGAAAGCATTTTTAATGATATCTTCTCCATATCCTGTCACTGCACTAGATAATATTTTTATATCTGGTTTTAAAGTATAGATTTTTTCTAATTCTTTTTTAATTAAAGGTACAGGATTCCCTGCATTGGACATATATGCTTGATAACGGATATTTCCTTCTTCATCCATTAAAACAAGTTTAATTGTTGTACTACCTGCATCAATTCCTAAATAATAGCCCCCTTGATAATCATCCATTGATAAAATAGCAACTTGGGCTTTATTATGGCGAGTAATAAATTCATCATATTCCTCTTGATTATGGAATAAAGGAGGTTGGAAAGCAAAATTACCAAGATGAGAATAATTTTTAACTCTTTCTAAAAGAGTTGGTAAATGGATGACTTGATCTGCGCTATAAGCTGTCCCTAAAGAGACATAATATAACGAATTTTCAGGACAAATACCTTTGGTCTTTAATACATCATCAAAGGCTTTTCTTAATTCGGAAAGGAAAGTTAAAGGGCCACCTAAATATAAGACATTTCCAGATATTTCTCGACCTTGAGCAAGTCCTGCAATGGTTTGATTCACCACGGCATAAAATATAGAGGCAGCAACGTCTTCTTTTCTTGCACCTTGATTTAAAAGAGGCTGAATATCGCTTTTTGCAAATACGCCACATCTTGATGCAATGGTATAAATTTTTTCTTTTTGTTCCGCGAGAGCATTAATCTCTGTTATATCGACATTTAATAAAGATGCCATTTGATCAATAAATGCACCTGTGCCTCCTGCACAAGTACCATTCATTCTTACTTCAACTCCATCTGTTAAGAAAAGAATTTTCGCATCCTCTCCACCAAGCTCAATAATTACATTAGTATCTGGTTGAAGTTTTTTCGCGGCAATTCTTGTCGCATATACTTCTTGAACAAAAGGAAAATCACTTGCTTCTGCAATTCCCATCCCCGCGGAGCCAGAAAGAGCAATCTTTACATCTAATTCTTCGTGAAGGACTTCTTTTTCAAGTCGACTTAGTAATTCTTCGATTTTTTCGGCGATTTTTGAAAGATGTCTTTCATAAGAAGAATAAATAATTTGATCTTCCTCGTTTAAAACGACGCATTTAATTGTCGTTGATCCTATATCTAATCCTATACGTTTCATGATAATTTATTCACCATCCTCATCATTGCTATCTTCATCTTCATCATCAGTTGTTTCATCAACATCTTCAGTATTTTTGTGACCATTTTCCATAATGTCTTTAATGGTTCTTTCGGTATCCTCTTCGGTTTTCTTATCAAAAAGTTGATATAATTCTCGATATTTTTTCTTTTCATCTTCAGGGATATTTGGATTTTGTTCTACCGCTTCTAAATCCGCTTTAATGGATTCTTTAATAAAGTAAATTGCAGAATTTCGATGTGTATAGGAAGTTAAAAACGCACCCGATAAAAAGATAGGAAAATATAAAGCACATCCAATAAAAGCACTAATTAACCCGATTAAAGAAGCATAATCCGCGCCAACGACAAAATATAATCCAATCGATAAGGGAAAATATAATAAACAAAAGATGAATAATAAAGGTAAAGAAATTGTAAAAAATTGTTTTTTATATGTTCTTTTTGGTTCACGACTTTTCAATAGCTTTACCATTCTTTTTGTCGCTTGTGTAGGTAAACCAAAGTAGAAATTAAAATAAGGAATCGTCACTTTTGAAAGAATTCGATATCCTAAAAAGAGAATGGTTAAGCCTAAAATAACAATCAACCCAATAGGAAAATAAGAAACATTGATAAATACTTCCATATTCATAGTGTTCATAAACGATTCAAATAAATCAGGATGATTCATCGAAATCAATGAGACAAAAAAGGAAGTTAATACATCCATCACAATAAACGTTAATAAAAAAGAAACAATAACACCATATGCTCCGCGAAAAATAGGTGCATAATAAGCCTTATAATTTTTATAAATTTCATTATAATTAGCATCATATCCTGAAAGTAAGCGCATCGTTACAAGTTCAAAGGATAATAAAAGAGGTAAAAATCCAAAGCAAAACAAAACAAAAGAAAGAATACCAAAATAAGAATTTGTAAACGCTAAAACAAAAGCTAATATTAAAATTAAAGCTAAACTAATAGAAAACGTTACTAATTTTCCATAGATTGGTTTACATCTTCTTAATGTTGCTTTAAAAAATTCAAAATCCATGTTTTCTCCCTTCTATCCTTTGGATAGATAACCACTATATTTTACAAGATTGAGTAGTCAATGAAAAGGAAAAAGCATTGTTCCCCCATTTTTCTTTCTATAGAAAAATGACAAACTTTTTTATAACAATTGTAGCAATTCTTTTAAAGAAGATATGACTAATGAATGACCTTGAGATAAAACTTCTTTGCTTTGATGACCACGCGAAACTAAAATGGAACGAATCCCCATCGCATCCGCGGTTTCTTCATCATGTAACGTATCACCAATGAAAACACATTTACTCTTATCTAACTGATTTTTCTTCATAAAACTTAACCCCAGTTCACTTTTTCCTGTCGCATAGATATCATTTTTACCTAATATTTCTTCAAAGTAAGGAAGAATTTTATAAAGCGTTAATTGATCCTTCATCATGGAAATTTCTGAGGCTGAAAGAATGATTAAATGTTTGTTACTCTTTTTTAATGCATCTAATACCTCAATAACGTCTCCATATAATTTGCAATGGATATTTCTTTTTTTGTATTCTTTAATAAAATAATCCGCAAGAAGAGCAAAATCATCTTTTGAAAAATCAAATCCTGCTTTTTTATAGTAATCCTGCACGGGAAAAGTAAATATTTTTAGATACGTTTCTTTAGAAACGCTAGGATGATTACTCATCAAAAGCATCTCATTTAGTAAGTCTAAACAGAGATCAACATCATCCACAAGAGTGCCATTAAAATCAAAAAAGATATAATCCATAAAAGTGTCCTCTTTAGGATTATATCAATTTTTTTATCTTTTAGATAGCTTTATTTTTTTGCACTAATTTCCATAGATGATACTACACTTACCATTTCATCCATTTCTAAATCAGAAGAATAAACTTCATAACAGACATTGCCCACAATATAAGTAAAGTATTTATTTCTTGTATAGCCGATTCCGAAAGTAGTTTCGATATATTCACCTGGATATTCAATACTCACTAAATCGCTAGATGGGGTCAATATCTTTTGAATGACACGATAATTTTTATCTCCTTCATACGTTAAGATAAAGATTTTTTCCCCTCCTGCAGTAGCCTCGACTTGTTCTTTTAAAGTTGAAGAAACAACATTTACTAAAGGTAAATATGGTAAATCTTCAATGGAGGAAGTTGATGTTGATAGATTTTCTCTTGCTTTATTCATATTCGTATCAACATTAAAGAAATCTTCACTATAACTAGGATTTAAATCAACTTTGGAAAATAAAACTGTTGCCATTAAAGAAGCATTATCATCATAGATATTGACCCATAAAGGTTTTAAATCTTTCGATAATTTGATATCTTCTTTTACCCATTTATTTCGGTGCTCATACGTTGGTTTAAAGGATAATAAATATCCATCATCCATCGTCTTTAATTCATGATCTTCCTTCATAGCATCAAGCATTGAGTGATATAAGTAAGGTTTTGGTGAATTTAAAGGATAATCCCCTTTAAATTTATAAACTTGATTTAATAAGGGAGAAAGAACAAATACGCCATCTTTATTTCTAAGTAAGATTTGTTCTTGATTTAAGTTTGTATCTAATAAAGAAATACGAAAGTTTTGTTCCTCTTCTTTCTTTTGATAATCAACGGTGACAAAGTAATTTTTCTTTTCATCGTTTTCGTTGAGTTCCATTGTCGCTTCCATATGATAAGCGTTTAAATTTTCCCTTACTTCATCAAAAGAAATTGAATTTTCGTTAGGACTATAGAATAATTTCCACCCTGCAAGAAAAACAACCGCGAGAACTGCTACACCAATAATGATTTTTTTGATCATAATATCCACCTCATGAAAAGACTATGCAGGAAGAAAATAAATTATGAATGTTTTGTGATTTATTTTCACATAATAATTCTAGGAGGATTTGTATGAATTATATTGAAAAGCCTTGTTTGATTCTTACCATTATTGGGGCACTCAACTGGGGTTTAGTCGGTTTATTCAATTTTGACTTAGTCCGTTGGATTACTAATAATGAAGTCAACACCTTAACACGAGTAATTTATTGTGTTATCGCAATTGCTGGAATTATCAATATTCTACTCTTATTTCTCAATTTCAACCAAGACCGAGAACTTGAAGTAGAACATACTACTTCACATAGGTAGAGAAAAAAGAAGTTAGGCCTTAATTACTAACTTCTTTTTTGTTTTCACATTTTGCATAGAGATTTTGCGCAAATTTCTCTAATTTTTCAGGATTTATTGGATTTACATTCTCATCCATTTCTTTTTCTTTAAGAAATTTTTCTAAATCCTCTTTTTTTAATATTGCCTCTCCATCGACAGGTTCATGAACATTAAAATCACATTCATCATTAATCACACAGATAGGAAAGAAAAGATTTTGATCTTTTGGAACATGCAAATATACTTTCAACAGTTCTAATTCAATAAAATTTTTTCTTAAAGGATTTTCTATATAAGAAAAACTACCTTTTGCATCATAACAAAACCATTTATTGTCACGACTTTCTCCTTCGATACCTAAAGGATAAGAAATATCTTTAATGCAATAAATATATTTTTTCCCAAATAATATGTGATCAAAATAGATATCTTCTTCGCCGTTTTTTATCTTGACTTCATTAATCAATAAATCATCGTAATTTAGGGAAAATTTATATAATTTTTTATAGACTAATCTTTGATGAAAATGAAGTTCATATTTTCTTTTGAGAAAAGGAAAAAATAATAAGATAAAGATAAAAAGGACTAAAAAGATGCCAATGACGATGAAGGCGATTCTCATTCTGCTGTTTCTAAGGCAATTTCCATCATCTTAGAGAAGGATTTTTGTCTTTCTTCCGCGGTAGTTTCTTCTTTTTTACATAAAGAGTCTGAAACTGTTAAAATACATAAAGCCTTTTTATTTAAAGAAGCTGCGATACTATATAAGGCATATGATTCCATTTCCACAGCTAATATCCCCATCTTCGCCCATTTTTTCCAAACATCCACGGTATCATTGTAGAATGTATCACTAGATAAAATGTTTCCAACTTTGGCATCAATACCAAGTTTTTTACTTACTTCATAGGCTTTTAATAGAGTCTTAAAGTCCGCGATAGCGGAATATGTTCCAGGTAAATTATATTGATGTGCCCAATTAGAGTTGGTCGAAGCGCCTTCGGCTAAAATGACATCAAATAAATTTAAATCTTCGCTGTACGCTCCACAAGAACCAATACGGATAATGGTTTCTACACCATAAAAGGCATATAATTCATGAGCGTATATTCCAATGCTTGGAATGCCCATGCCTGAACCCATCACAGAAACTCTTTTCCCTTTATATGTTCCTGTATATCCAAACATGTTTCTTACTCCATTTACTTGAACAACGTCTTCTAGATAATTTTCTGCGATAAATTTTGCTCTTAATGGATCTCCTGGCATTAATACGGTTTTTGCAAATGCATTTTCTTTTGCTTCATTATGTGGTGTTGACATAAATTTCCTCCTTAATTTTTGCAAATTTATTTTAGCATATTTTGCCTAGTGAAAAAATACCCAATTCAAATGATATGCTCTATTAAATTTAATGTTTTTGCCATACATTCAATTTTTTTGATACGTTTTTATCTTTTTACTCACCTTTAGCAAAAAGAGCTTTTCTTTCCCCTTCATGATATTGATGGAAAAGACGTTTTTCTTCCTTTTGCTTTTTTATGTAATAGCGATACATTTCTTGAATCAAACAAGGAATGGTGATTCCTTTGCTAGAAAAAAGATGTTCCGCAAGAGAACCAGGAATGGTATTTACTTCATTCAAATATACTTTTTTATTTTTCATATCGATTAAGAAATCAAAACGTACAACTCCAAGACAAGAAAAACCTTTAAAAGTTTTGATTGCCATTTTTTCTATCTGGTTTTTCATTTCTTCATCAATATCCGCGGGGATAATTCTTTTTACCCGCTCCTTTGAGGCTAAATATTTGTCATAATAAGATAAAACTTCTTCTTTTTGAGATACAGTTTCCACTTCCGATAATATCAATTCTTCTTCATATCCCAAAACAGCGATATTTACCTCTTTTAAAGAAGTAACAGCTTCTTCAATTAAAACATCTTTATCATATAAAAAGGCATTTTCTAAAGCTTTTAAAACTTCTTTTTCATTTTTGGCCTTACTCACCCCAATGGAGGAACCCAAGCGATTCGGCTTAATAATATAAGGTGAAGATAATCCTTTTAACGTAAGAGATAAGTCAAATCCTGCATCAATAAACTGACGATAATTTAGTTTTTTATATTTTACTTGAGGAATTCTAAGTAATGATAAAAACTTTTTAAACGTGATTTTATCTTGCAATATCGAGGCATTTAAAATTCCTGAATAAATACAAGGAATTTTTAAAATATCAAAATAAGCTCCAAGTGTGCCGTCCTCAACACCTGAACCATGAACAATCGGTAAAACTACATCAAAATAATGCTTTTTTCTTCCTACTTTAAAATAATATGCATTTTTATCTTTAATAAATTGTCCCCTTTTTAATCGATCATGTTTTCCTACATAATAAAAATTTCCTTCATGATCTAATTCAACTTCAAAAAATGGAATATGATCTTTTAGAAGAGCTTTTGTAATCTTTTTTTCACTAACATAACTAATATCACTTTCTAAAGAATCTCCTCCATAGATAATGGCATAAATCGGCATAATTACCTCCTAGATATAATGTATGTATAAAGATAAAAAAGATGTTATTTTATGTAAAAATCATCTCCTTTTGCTAATAAAAGAATGGCTTTTTCTCCTGGAATAGATTTTGCTTTAAAAATTGCTTCTTTTAGTGATTTTATTACGACAATATTATTTCCTTTAGCGGCTAAATAGCCCTTTTTTAAAGGATGATTTCTCTTTTTAGTTACCAAAAAAAGATAATCTACATCTTTAAGTTCTTGTCCTAATTTTTCATTTTCTTTTTGATATAGATTTCCTAATTCCAATAATCCACCTGTAATAACGATGTGTATTCCTTTAGTTTTTAATAAATAATGGATGGCTTCTTTTGCACCAATTGGATTGATGTTATATGAGTCATTAATAAGGAGAATTTCGCCCTCTTTTTTTATTTCAAATCT
This sequence comes from uncultured Bacilli bacterium, assembly GCA_947626895.1. Taxonomy (GTDB): domain Bacteria; phylum Bacillota_I; class Bacilli_A; order RFN20; family CAG-449; genus CANRPC01. The sequence continues at coordinate 10,190 of CANQTY010000019.1, read as the reverse complement.
TCTTTCTATAGTTGGAATTGTTTTTAAATAATCTATCGGTAATTTTCCGATTTTGTAGCAATTTAGAAAGCATTGAACTCCTGAGATAGCAATTCTTTTAAGGCGAGGTATTTTTTTATCTAAAACATCTTTTTCGCTATAAATATGAAAAGGAACATGAATATATTCTTTGACAAAAGAAATGGCATTTTCTTCAACAAATAATTCTCCGTTTTCTTTTAATAAGTTTTGTATCTTGCTTTTTGCTCTACATACATTTTCTAAAGTATGAAATGTAGATAGATGCATAGGACCAACACCAGCAATAAAAGCACTATCTAATTGGATAAACTTTTTAAAATGGTCCATCCCGTTTTTTTCGTCAATTCCCATTTCTAATATTAAATAATCTAAATTTTCATCTACCTTTTCATTAATAAATTTGCATAAGCCCATATACGTGTTGACATTTTTTGGGCTTGCTAAGACGTAAGCTTTTCTTTTTAAGGCATAAAATAAATAATTTTTCATTGTTGTTTTTCCAAAACTTCCCGTAATTCCGATGATTTTTGTATTCATTCTTTCTATTTTTTTCTTTGCTAAATGAATATAGTGAAAAGAAATACTTCTTTCTATAGGATATAAAAATAGATAAGCTAAATATGGTGAAATAAAAACAAAAAAGATTCTTAATAGATAAATTCTAGGGTAAAGAAAAAAACTTGCTCCATAAAAGAATATGGAAGTTATTAAAAGCATCCATCCTTTTCGATGCAATTTAAAAAATGTTTTAGGAATCAAAAAATAAAGTATTAGAGCTAATCCATAACAAAGAAAAGAACAAAATTCTGCGTCAAATATGGAAAGAACAGATATTAAAGTGATTATAAAAAGTATACTTTTTCTTTCACCAAATAAGTTTTTAAGCCCTAATAGGTATCTTTTAGGTGAATAATAACCCTTGATAAAATGAAATACAAAAATACCAACCAATGGATATAAAAGTAGACTAAATATCAGATGGTACATGAATAAAATCTCCTAGAAGACTAGCAATATATTCTCCATTCTCAAGATAAGAAAAATGATCCCCCTTTAAATAAAAAAATGCACAATGGGGTATGTTTTTATAAAGATAAAGCAAGTCTTTTTGTTTAATTTGCGTATCATTTCTAAAACCGATTAATAAAACAGGACAAGATATTTTTCTAAGCTCTTTTTTCTTTAAATATACTAAAATGTTTTTGAACGTTTGTTGTTTATTATTCGTTGCATTTTGATAATCTTTACTTCCTTTAAAAAGTTTATAAAGAGGTATATGCACAAATTTCAATAACTTATATAAATAGATTTTTATAACCGTTTTGATAGATTTACGAATATAAGTACTTGGTGCAATTAAAATTAATCCTTTTACCTCATATTTTAAGGCATAAAAAGAAGCTATTTTACCTCCAAAAGAATGACCAACTAAATAAGCATTTGGGTAGTTTTTTATTTTTTCATGAACAAAAGATATATAATCATCAATTGTTAAAACTTTATCACACTTTTCTTTTCCAAAATAAGGTAAATCAAAATATAATACTTCTCCATACCTAGAAAATAACTTTCCTAAAGAATATAAAGAGGTCTTATCTTGATCCCAACCATGTAAAAAAATAAATACGTTTTTATTCATTTTCATCTCCTGCTCAATTCAATATATGAAAAAGAGCTTTTATTTACTTCTAAATTTATCCTTGCTATAATAATTTTGTTTACGAGGAAAATATGGATATCATTGGTTTAACTATTTTAATTGCGGTGATTGTTGGAATATTGTTAATCATTCTTTCAGGGCTATTTTATGTAAAGAAAGATCATGTCTGTGTTTTTGAAAAACTTTATTCTTTTCATAAAGTAAAAGGTCACGGCTTATATATGATGATGCCTTTTTTTGTAAGAAGAGTAGGAAATTATTCGTCTTTAATAGAAAGACTTAAATTTCCTTTAAAGCAATATGATGTATTTTTGGAATACCAAATTGAGGATTTTAAAGTTTATCACTATGCTGGACATAACTTTAAAGAGGTTTTAAGCGAAAATCTTCCTTTAAAAAGTAAAGAAGAAAGCGAAAGTTATATTAAGGAAACCGCCTTAATTTACGGCATAAAAATACAAAATATCATTTTAAAAGACAAAGCTAATCCACAGTCACAGATTTAGCTAAATTGCGTGGTTTATCCACGTCTTTTTTTCGCATTTTTGCTAGATGAAAGCTTAATAAAAAGAAATCCGTGATTAAAGGAAGATATCCTAAAGGATTATGTTCATCATAAGTAAATATATAAGGAATTCCTTCGCGAGCAGTTACTTCTTCTATTGCAGAATTTAAATTTTCTTTGTTCTTTAAACTTGTAATAAAAAATATAGGAAAATCTTTTTCAAGAAGAGCAATTGGACCATGTTTCAGTTCTCCCGCAAAAAGACATTCTGAATGAATATATGTGACTTCTTTTAGTTTTAAAGAGGCTTCTTTACAGAGATAAATATCTTTACCTTTAGCTAAAAAATAGGCATTTTCTTTATTTTTTATAGATTCTGCAATAGATAGAATCTTTTCTTGATGCAAAAGATGATCTTTAATTTCTTGTTGAATATCCTTTAGATTTTGAAGCGTGTTTTGATTTATTCCTTTAGCAAGTAAATATAAAAGCAAAACTTCTGCGACATATGCTTTTGTAGATGCCACAGCAACTTCTTCTTTGGCTTTCATTTCTAAGGCATATTTACATTTTCTTAATAAACTTGAATTGGCTACATTAGATATTCCTAAAGTATCATAGTGAGACACCTTTTCTAGTACTTTTAAAACATCCAAAGTTTCGCCAGATTGTGATAAGAAAATATATAAAGCGTTATCATTTTTTATAGAATTCAAATCAAATTCACTAGCTAAAATCACTTGAACATTTTTGTTTTCAAAATATAAACTTCCCCTTAAAGCAGCATGATAAGAAGTTCCTGAACCTACAAAAATAAGATTATTTGCTTTTTTAATGACTTCTTTTATCTTTATATCAAAATCATTTTGATAATGCTTGATGATTCTATCAATAACCATAGGAATTTCATGGATTTCTTTTTCCATATAAAAAGAAGGAATTACTTGATTTGTGTCTTCTTTTTCTTTTTGAATCTTATATAACTTTTTTTCGATACGTTTTTGTGCTTTATAAATTTCATAATGATTTTCATCAATAAAACCATATTCATTATCTTCAATATCGAGATAATCTGTGGCGAGTTCAAGCGCCCTCATATCACTTGATAAATGTAGCCCATTTTTACTTTTTCCTAACATTAAAGGCGTAGATTTCTTTAAAAAATAGATACGATTTTCCTCTTTAAAAAGAATACATAGCACATATGTTCCCTTTAAAGTTTTATCTAATTCATTTAAAGAAGATAAAATATCGCCACATTGAAGATAAAAATGTTCTAATAAATTTACAATACATTCCGTGTCCGTCTGAGAATAAAATAAATATCCCTTATTTAATAAATCCTCTTTAATCTCTTGGTAATTATAAATCGTTCCATTATGAACTAGACAAAATAATCCTTTATTTGAAATATGCGGATGAGCATTATTTAAATTATTTTTCCCATGTGTTGCCCAGCGAGTATGTCCAATTCCAACTTTTGAAGAAGAAGTAAAAAGATGCTCCTTCAATTTTTCAATTCTTCCAATTTCTTTTTGGATATGAATTTTATGTGGTTCTATAATGGCAACACCACAAGAATCATATCCACGATATTCTTCTTTTTTTAAACCCTCAAGTAAAAAGGGAAGTACTGCTTGATTTTTAAATATAGAAGCGATAATTCCACACATAATTAGATCCTTTCCAAAAGAATTGAATTCATAAGTTTTTTAGCTTGTTTTAGCTTGTTTTTTGAATTAGCTTCAAAAATAATTCGCAGCACATCTTCTGTTTTAGAAAAACGATATTGTATATGAATATCTTGATTTCCCGATAAGTAGAACCTTTTACTCAATCTTTTAAGATAGTTTTTTTCTAGCATTTCACTCTTTTTAGGAACATTAAGCGTTTGATAATAGGTATTTCTTTTAATAAATGGCTCTTTTTCTTTTTCCTTATATATATTAGATAATAAAGTTAAGGCAACATAGATACCATCCCCAGTGATATGATTTGGGGAAATTATAATATGACCAGAAGTTTCTCCTCCGATAAGAGAAAGGTTATCTTTAATTTTACTTGCAATATTTTGATCTCCAACAGGAACAAGTTCATATTTTAGGTGATGATTTTCTAATTGAGTTTTAATGTCTTTTCCACTTAAAGTGGTTAAAACACAATCTTTATGCAAATGCAAAGCAAAATAAGTTAAGATATCATCTCCATCGATAATTCGCTTATTTTGAATCATCATAATTCGATCTCCATCCCCATCAAAAGCTACCCCATATGCATAATTTGACTTTGTCACAATCTTTTGTAAGGAAGATAAATTTGTAGCGCCACATCTTTGATTAATGATTCCTTTTGTATAAAATAAGTCCCACGATGGATGAATTCTTTCTTTGATTTTTTGCATGATAATTGCACTTGCTCCATTCGCGCAATCAAAGGCAATCTTTTGATTTTTACTTTCTTCATTAATTTGTTCACATAAAAAAGTAATATATTCATCTATTAAGGATGAATTTTCTAAATAACTTCCATTTTTATATAAAACTTTTCTTTTCTTAGAAATAAACTTTTCAATTTTTAGTGCTTCTTTGTTGTTTATTTTATAACCATCATGATCAAAGATTTTAATACCATTATATGAGGCAGGATTATGGGATGCTGAAAACATAATTCCATAATCAAAATCATGATGTTTTACTAAATAACTTAAACTTGGACTTGTAGCAATTCCTATATCGACGACTTCGTTATTTTTTAAGGCTCCTACTAGAAAAAGAGATTTTAAATAAAATCTAGATTCTCTTGTATCTGAGGCAATTAAAAGTTTATGTCTTTTTAAAGAAAAGTATTCTCCAAGACGAATAATTAAGGATTCATTTAATTTAGCATCAACTAAAAAGCGAATCCCATCTGTTCCAAAATATTTCATCATTTCACCTAAAATATCTTATGATACAATACGTGAAATGTGCCCAAAAAAAATAAGGATTAATCCTTATTCATTAAATCAACAAATTCATTTAAGAACTCATCAAGCAACACGGGAGTTAATTTTCCCATATATGCAAGAGAGACACGGCCCGTTTCTTCACTTACAACAATGGTCACAGAATCAGTAACTTCCGAAATTCCGAATGCCGCACGATGTCTAGAACCATATTTACCCGTCAAAGCTCTAGTTGTTGGAGTATAATAAACAGACGCGGCAACAATCGTATCTCCACGAATAACACATGCCCCATCGTGAAGTCTAGTTCCTGGGAAGAAAATGGTTTGTACTAATTCCACACTAAATGGAGCGTTAATAATGGTTCCATTCTTCATGATTTCAGACATATTTTGTTCTTTTTCAAAGGTTAACAAAGCTCCTGTTTTACTCTTAGAAAGTAAGCGGACAGCTTCATCAATTTTACGATATAATTCTTTACGATCGATATTTCCAGTAGGCTTTTTCCCCTTATCCTTATGTCTTTCTGAAGAAAAATTACCGACAAGTTTTCTAAATTCAAGAGCATTTTCAAAGACGCACAATAAGGAAAAGACAATTAATAAAATATGTGAAATATCTTTTACATAATTTAGTCCTAAAAAGAGACTTGTTAAATATAAAGCAAAGATAACTAAATAAGTAATCACGGCGAATTTTCTTCTTAAACGATATAAAAAGAACGCAATTGTTAACGCTGCAATTACACAAGTTACTGCTATATCAGTTATATATAAAGGATCAAATCCCCCATCAACAAGAAACGCAAAATATTTCATAGCTCTCCAATCTTAAAAATACCTACTTTCCTTACCGTTTTCATTCTATCACAAGAAAATTAAAAAAGAAATTATCTTTATAAAAAACGTATCTTTTTTTTACACTTTTGCACTTGCGTTGCTTTGTTTTTTACTTTTAAAAGGGCATTAAACTACCTATATGTCCTTTTTTTCGGGCTTTTTTACTTTGCTATAAACAAGCAAATCTCACCTTTCTTCTACAAACAATTTTCATTTATTTTATAAGCTTTTATTAGAAAATATTTCGGAATTCACTAGAAAAAATGCAAATTGACAAGGACAAATTCGGATTTATAATTAAATTAAAGGGGACTTTTTATATGGAAACAAAATATGCTTTAACTCTTGATTTTGGTACCCAAAGTGTTCGTGCCATGATTTTTGATAACAATGGTAATATTCTTGGAGGAGTTAAAAAAACTTATCCTTCAACAGGATTTACTATTAAGCCAGGTTATTTAGAACAAGACCCAATACTTTATTATGAAACGATGTGTTTAGCTACGAAAGAATTAAAAAGTAAGCATGAAGACTTATTTAATAATTTACAATCTGTGGCACTTACGTGCTTTAGAGATACTGCTTTATTATTAGATAAAGATTTAAAGCCTATTCGTCCATGCATCTTATGGTTAGATCAAAGAATTGCAAGCGTTCCAAAATTTCCCTTTATTCAAAATATCCTTTTTACCTTATCTGGAATGAAAGATACCGTGATGGTCAATCGAAGAAAAACCATGGCTCGCTGGTATCAAGAAAACGAAAAAGAAAACTGGAGTAAAACATATAAATATGTCAATATTTCAACCTATTTAAATTATCGTTTATGTGGTGAATTAAAAGATTCTATGTCGAATATGACAGGACATTATCCAATCGATTTTAAAAAGAAAAGATGGCTTAAGAAACATCAATTAAAAAGATGTGTTTTTGATGTTGATGATGCCAAATTATGTGAAATTGTTTCTCCAAAATCCGTCATGGGATATGTGACAAAAAAAGCCGCGGAAGAAACAGGAATTCCTGAAGGATTACCCTTTATTTCCGCGGGAAGTGATAAATCTTGTGAATCCTTAGGATGTGGCACAATTGATGAGTATAGCGCTTCAATCAGCTATGGAACTGCCTCGACTATTGAAATCACTTCTAAAAAATATGTCGAACCTGAAACTTTTTTACCCGCCTATGCTTCAGCTTTAAAAGGCTATTATAATTCTGAAGTTCAAATTTATCGTGGCTACTGGATGATGAATTGGTTCATTCAAGAATTTTGTGAAAAAGAAAAAGAAGAATATAAAGATGATTTTACTTCTTTAATCAATCATCTATTAGATAAAGTAAAAGATATTCCTATAGGAAGTGAAGGGTTAATGATTTCTCCCTATTGGGGTCCTTCTTTAAAAAGGCCAAACGCTCGAGGAGCAATGATTGGTTTTTCTGATTTTCATACAAAATATCACATCTTAAGAGCAATAATTGAAGGAATTGCCTATTCTTTAAGAGAATCTATGGAAATAATGGAAAAGAAATTCCATAAAAAAGTAAAGATTTTAGCCATTTCAGGTGGGGGTTCTAGAAGCGATATCGTTTCTCAAATTACCGCGGATATCTTTGGTTTACCTATTTATAAAGTGCAAACAGAAGAAACTTCTTCTTTAGGTGCTGCAATTGTATCTTATTTAACATTTAATGTCTTTGCCACGCCAGAAGAGGCTATTGAAAATATGGTTCATCATGATAAAATCTATATGCCAAATTTGGAAAATCACAAGCAGTATAATGAATATTTTTATAACGTATATTTAAAGATTTACCCAAAATTAAAGAAGATGAACAAAACGCTTAGAAAGATGAATCAAAGCGACTGTTAAAAATTATAAAGTTAGCACTCTAATATTGACAGTGCTAATTTTTTGATTATAATGATTTCTGTAATTAGGAGGCTCAATATGAGTGAAAGAAAAAAATTTAAAACAGAATCAAAACGTTTATTAGATTTAATGATCAATTCCATCTATACCAATCGTGAAATCTTTCTTAGAGAATTGATTTCGAATGCATCTGATGCCATTGACAAATATCATTATCTATCATTAAATGATGAAAAATTAGTTAAAGAAGATCAATATCATATCGATTTAGGTTGTGATAAAGAAAATCGTATCATCACTGTTGAAGATAATGGTATTGGTATGACCTATGAAGAAATTAATAATAATTTAGGTACAATTGCTAAATCTGGATCTAGCGAATTCATGAAAAAGCTCGAAGAAAATAGTGATGATGCGAAAAACTTAGAAATCATCGGTCAATTTGGCGTGGGCTTTTATAGTGCTTTTATGGTCGCAAGTAAAGTTATCGTGGAAACGAAATCTCCATATAGCGAAAAAGCATATCGCTTTACCTCTGAAGGAAGTGAAACTTATGTCCTTGATGAAATAGAAAAAGAAAATCATGGTACTAAAATTACTCTATATTTAAGAGAAAATACTGAAGAGGAAAATTATGATAACTTCTTAAGTAGTTATGAAATTGAACGCCTTGTTAAAAAATATTCAGATTATATCCGTTATCCAATTCAAATGTGGGTTAGTAAATCGATTCCAGATAAAAACGAAAAAGGTGAAATCATCGAAGGAAAATATCATGATGAAACAAATTTAGAAACCTTCAATTCTATGATTCCTCTTTGGAAGAAAAATAAAAGTGAAGTAAGTGATCAGGAATTAAATGATTTTTATAAGCAAAAATTTGATGGTTATGAAGATCCTATGCTTTCAATTTTTACAAATGTCGAAGGATTAATCTCTTATAATGCCTTACTATTTATTCCTTCTAAAGCTCCTTATAATTTATATAGTGAACAATATGAAAGAGGATTAAAACTTTACACTAAAGGTATCTTCATCATGGATAAATGTAAAGATTTAATTCCTGACTATCTTCGTTTTGTTCAAGGATTAGTCGATACTTCGGATTTATCCCTTAATATCTCTAGAGAAATGCTACAGCAAGACTATCAAATTAAAAAGATTGCTACTTCTGTAGAAAAGAAAATCTTAGGGGAATTAGAGAAATTAAAGAATGATGATTTTGAAAAATATCAAGCGTTCTTTAAAGAATTTGGAATCAACTTAAAATATGGTATTTATGATTCTTTTGGTGCTAAAAAAGATTCTTTAAAAGATTTACTTTTATATACTAGTATTCATGAAGATCATCTTATCACCTTAAAAGAATACGTAGAGCACATGAAAGAAGGGCAAGAATTTATTTATTACGCATCAAATAAATCTAAAGAAGCTGTGAATGCTATGCCCCAGCTAGATGCATTAAAGAAAAAAGGATATGATGTTTTAGTCTTTACTGATGATATTGATGAATTTACCATCAATATTCTTCAAGAATATGATTCTAAAAAGTTTAAATCCATCAATCAAGGGGATTTAGAAGTACTAAATGAAGAAGAAAAGAAAGAAATTCAAGATTTAAAAGATGAAAAGAAACCTTTATTAGATGCCTTGAAAGAAGCCTTAAAAGATAAAGTCTCTGATGTCATCTTATCAGAACGTCTAGTTGACTCCCCTGTGTGCTTAGTTTCTGGTGAAGGGTTATCCTTTGAAATGGAAAAAGTTTTAAAACAAATGCCAAATCAAGGGGATCTTAAAGCCCAAAGAATTCTAGAAATTAATCCTCATCACGACTTATTTAAAGCTCTTGAAAATACCTATAATACTGATGAATCTGTCTTAAATGATTATGCTAGCTTGCTTCTTGACCAAGCTTTATTAATGGAAGGAATGATGATTGAAGATCCTGCTTCCTTCTCTAAAAAGATGTGTCAATTAATGATTAAAGCAAGTGCAGTAAATGAAGAGGATTCAAAAGAAAAACACATTGATGAATAATCATTAGAAATAATGTTTTTTCAAAAAAACCTTTCATTATTTTATTTGAAAATGTCAGTTAATAACTGGCATTTTCATTTGCTTTTGTAAAAACAATCTATCTGATATTTGTAGAATGTTTTTATGCATATTCAAAGTGATTCTAGATAAAAAAGTTAAATTTATTATGTTATTATCTTTGCTAAAAAAAATATAGAAAACGCACATAAATAATAACATAAATTATCATATGAAAAACTACATTCTTATATTAGTCTCAATATAATCTCATAATAAATTTTGTCTATATTTAGGCGCTTTTTATAACATAATC
>CANQTY010000018.1 GCA_947626895.1 uncultured Bacilli bacterium | reverse complement strand
CCCGAACACAGAAGTTAAGCACCGTTGCGGTGAAGGTAGCCCTAGGCAAGAATAGCAAGTTGCCAGGCTCTTTTTTTATCTAGAAAAACTACATTTTCAAAAAATTGTTAGATATTACGAGTTATCCTTTTATTTGTATCCTTTTTCTTGAAAAAATAGGTCTAGATATTTACAATAATGATAAGCCCGAAAGGGTGCTTAAATGATTAAATTAGTATGAGTTTGAATAGGAGGAAATACCATAATGGCTGAGGAATCAAAAACAAAACAAAATCCATCTTTTACCTTAGCGGATATTGCTAAAGCCGCGGAAGATGCCGCGGTACAATGTTATGGTGTTATTGATCTTGCTCACGACGATTCTTTTCGTAGCGAGCTAAAAGAATGGCTAAAAAAAGGCGATACAAGTGGCGCTATTGTGCGACAAAAGAAAGGAACATTAGAGATTGATTTATATATCACAGTGAGTTTTGGTGTTCGCATTAGCGAGGTCGTTTTAGAAGTACAAAAGAAAGTTCGCTTTGACTTAGAAAAGAAATTCCACCTTTCATTCCATACGATTAATGTATATGTTCAGAGTGTGAAAGCTCTTTAGCTAATATAGGAGTGAATCAAGATGAAAAAGATCAATGGTGTGATGTTAAAACAAATGATCATTTCTGGAGCAAATAATTTATTCAATTGTTATCCAGAAGTGGATGCCTTAAATGTTTTCCCAGTTCCAGATGGGGATACAGGAACCAATATGAATTTAACGATTTCTTCTGGTGCAAAAGAAGTAGCAAATCGTAATGATACCAATGTTTATGATATAGCAAAATCCTTTTCTAAAGGTTTATTGATGGGTGCAAGAGGTAACTCGGGAGTTATTTTATCCCAAATTTTCAGGGGTTTTGCTAAAGCTTTAGATGGCAAAGAGACTCTTGATGCAATGGATCTTGCTGATGCCTTTATCATGGGTAAAGAAGTGGCTTATAAAGCTGTCATGAGACCTGTTGAGGGTACAATTTTAACCGTTATTCGTGAAGCTAGTGATGCTTTATTTAATGCCGCGACAAGTGATATGACCATTGAAGAGGCTTTTGAAATCTTATTAAAAGAAGCAAGAGAATCTCTTGAAAGAACACCTGAATTACTTCCTGTTTTAAAAGAAGTTGGTGTTGTCGATTCTGGAGGAACTGGTTTAGTTAAAATTCTTGAAGGTTTCCAAAAAGCTATTTTAGGCAATGTTGTAGAAAAGACGATGGCCACTGTAACTGACTCCAATAGAGCTAAAATCCAAGACGCAGAAAGTGAAGGAAAAGAAGTCACTTATTGTGTTGAATTACTTTTAAAACTTCCTGAAAATTCTGCTTCTTCAAATAAAAAAGTCTTCGTCGAAAAAAGATTTTTAAATGTCTTACAAAGCCATGGAGAAAAAGTTCGTTTAAATAGAAATGGAGATCTTTTAGAAATTCATGTTCATGCATTAAATCCTGGGAATATCATCTCATATGCCCAACAATATGGGGATTTTATGAAGACAAAAATCGAAAATATCGATGTTTCCCATACGACTATTTTTGAAGAGAAAAAAGAAGAACCTAAAAAGGAAGAACCTTTAAAAGAATATGCTTTAATTGCAGTAGCGATTGGCAAAGGTATTGAAGATTTATTTAAAGAATATCATGTGGATTACATCGTTTCAGGTGGACAAACTATGAATCCTTCCACGGAAGATTTTGTCGCTGCAATCAAGGCTGTACATGCTAAAAATATCTTCATTTTACCAAATAATTCCAACATTATTATGGCAGCCTCCCAAGCTTGTGATGTCACTAAAGGGGATATAAAAGCCAAAGTAATTCCTTCAAAAACCATTCCTCAAGGACTCACCGCGGCAATGATGTTTAATCCAGAAGTGAGTGTAAAGGAAAATGAACAAGAAATGAATGAGGCATTAAATAATGTCAAAACTGGTCAAGTGACCGTGGCAATTAAAGATACCTCTATTGATGGCGTGGAAGTGAAAAAAGGCGATTTCATCGGCATTATGGGTAAATCTATTTTATGTTCTGATAAAGATAAAATCGATGCAGCCTTTGATACGTTACAAAAGATGATTGATGATATGTCAAGTATCATCACTATCTTAGTCGGCGAGGGCGTAAATGAAGAAGAAATTAACACCTTATCACAAAAGATTGAAGAAGAATATAGCGATATTGATATTGATATAAAAATGGGAAATCAACCCGTTTATTCCTTTATTATTGGTGTCGAATAGGATGAAACTCCTCACCACAAGTGAAAAAATTATCGAAGGATTATCACGGATGCATATCCGTGATTCTTTTGATTTAATGGAAGTTTTACCTTATAAATATGAAGATTATACATATAGTGATGAAAGCGAATTTCATGATCAAGATAAACTGACTTTACATGTTAAATTAGTTTCATCTCCGACACTTGTAAAGGCAAAAAAACTAGATATTATCCAGTTTTATTGCATTTCTTTAAGATCACAAAAGATGATCAGAGCAATTATTTTAAATCGTGTATTTTATAAACAAATCTTAAATTTACATGATACTTATACGATTCAAGGTAAGTGGAGTGCTAAGCAAAAAGCGCTTTATATTACCGCGTTAAGAATTGGAGAGATTCATGAAGAAAAACATCTCCGCTCCATATATCATTTACCCCAAGAGATTTCTCAAACAAATTTTCGTAAATTATTAGCGAAAACCTTAAATGAAGTAGGTCCATATTATCATTTTGATGTACCTCCTTTATATCAAAAAAAATATCGTCTTTTATCACGTATTGATGCTTTAAAGAAAGTGCATTTTCCTACCTCGAATGAAGATATTAAGCAAGGTATTAGAACTTTAAAATACGGCGAATGTTTAGAATATTCGATTAGAAATCTTTTAATTCATGAAGAAAATCGAAAAGAAGTTACAGGAAAAAAGAAAATTCTAGATTTAAAAAAAATCAATGAGTTTATCTTAACTTTACCTTACTCATTAAGTAAAGATCAAATTAAAGCCATTCGTGAAATCATTTTAGATATGAATCAAGATTCTTTGATGTATCGCCTTTTAGAAGGAGATGTAGGAACAGGAAAAACCATTGTTGCTATCACTTCTTTATATGGCAATTATTTAAGAGGTCAAATCGGTGCATTTATGGTTCCTACAGACACGCTTGCTCATCAACAATATGAGGATATTAAAATTCTTTTTGAACCATTTCATATCCGTGTTGAACTTTTAATTGGATCATTGACTGTAAAAGAAAAAAGAATCATCAAAGAAAAGTTAATTAATAAAGAAATTGATGTTTTAGTAGGTACTCATGCTTTATTTTCAGAAGATGTAATCTACCCTAATTTAGGATTATGTGTTATAGATGAACAGCATCGTTTTGGCGTCAATCAACGTAGTCAATTAGTTTCAAAAGGGGATTTATGTGATTTGTTATTGATGTCTGCGACCCCAATTCCTAGAACCTTATCTCTTGCCTTATATGGGGATTTAGATGTTTCAACTTTATCTAGTTATCCTTTAGAAAAAAAGAAAGTTGAAACCCATGTAGTAAATGAAGATTCTACTTTAATTTTTCAAGCAATTCATAATGCTTTAGAAGAAAAACGACAAATCTTTATTGTTGCCCCAAAAATTGAAGATACAAAAGCAAATTATTCTGTGGAAAAACTCTACGCTCATTATCAAGAATTATACCCTAGTGAGACGCTTGCTTTAACAGGAAAGATGAAAGCCAAAGATAAAGAAAAAATCTTAGAATTATTTAAATCTGGGGAGAAAAAAATATTAATTTCCACGACAGTTATAGAACTTGGTTTAAATGTGATGAATGCTGGAGTAATGATTATTTATGGAGCTTCCTCTTTTGGTTTAGCATCTTTACATCAATTAAGAGGAAGAGTGGGAAGAGACGGGCAAGATGCCATCTGTTTATTAATTGATGAAGAAGAAACAGAACGCTTAAAATTATTAGAAACCATTTATGATGGAGCTAGTTTAGCTTATGAAGATTTAAAAATTCGTGGTGCGGGGGATTTCTTTGGTCAAAAACAATCAGGATTTACTCCTTGTCATAGTGTGAATGTCATCGATGATTATAAGATGTTTACATACGCAAGAGAGGATGCTTTAGAAATCTATCAAAATCTAAGTGATCCAATCAATGAAAATTATATTTTAAAAGTAAAGCAAAGAATGCTTAAAGATGAAGAAATATTATTGATAGAATCCTAAAATTTACTAAAATCAACTTTGCTAAACACGTGAAGTTTTTTCTTCGTTTTTAAACATATGAAAAGATTGAATTATGAAAAAACTCTAGAAGAAATACGGATTTTTCCTTCATATTGCTTTTTTATATGGTATAATGATTTTAATTATATGAAAGGAGAACTTCTATGCTAACAATTGTTATTGATATGATGGGTGCAGATAAGGGTGTTGAACCTTTAAAAGAAGGAGTGAAAAACTTTCTAAATGATGCTTCCTTTAATGATGCTAAATTAGTTCTTGTAGGAAATGAAAAAGATTTAGAAGAATTTAAAGGAAATCAAAGAGTAGAACTCGTCCCATCAAAAGACATCTTACCAATGGAAGCAGGTGCTCTTGAATCCATGAGAATGAAAACATCATCAATGAATATTGCTGTAGATTGCATGGTACAAAATCATTACGATGCAGTGGTTTCTGCAGGATCTACAGGAGGATTTATTTCTTTAGCTACAATTAAAATGAAGATGATTGAAGGTATCGAAAGAGCAGCACTTGTTTCTCCGTTTCCCACGAGAATAGGAAAACAAGTCACTGTATTAGATATTGGAGCAAATAATGAAAATAGTGCTTATCAAATCTTTCAATTTGCTCAAATGGGAGCGATTTATTCTCGACTTGTCATGGGAGTAGAACATCCTTCCATCTATTTACTTTCTAATGGTGTTGAAGAAAAGAAAGGTTCCCCAGAAGGAAAAGAAGCTTATCAACTCATTAAGCAAAGTGGTTTAGAAGGATTTAAAGGAAATATTGAAGGTCGAGATGCTTTACGTGGGGAAGCTGATGTCATTGTTACAGGTGGCTATGCTGGAAATATCTTTTTAAAGACATCAGAAGGTATGGCAGTCATCATGTCTGAATTAATTAAAGAAGCTTTTTATCGTAATCTATCTTCAAAAATTGGATACGTATTTGCAAGAAAAGGCTTTAAAGAAATGAAAAAGAAAATGGATTATAAATCCTTTGGAGGAGCAATGCTTCTTGGTATTAATGGAGTGGCAGTAAAAGCTCATGGTTCTTCAGATGCTTATTCTTTCTATTGTGCTTTAAAGGTTGCATATCGTATGAGTAAAGAAAAGATTGTTGAAAAAATTAAAATAGCAGTCTCATCAATGAAGCAAGGAGAATGATATGGAAGGTTATTTAAAAATATTAGAAAAATATCATCTTACTCCTAATAATATGGTTTTATTTGAAGAAGCATTTACCCATTCTTCTTATGTTCATGAACATCCTGAATATAAAGATTATGAACGTATTGAATATGTTGGAGATGGAGTTTTAGATTTAGTTGTTGCCGATTTAATCTATCATGAATATCCTCATCTTGATCAAGGTGTAATGACAAAATTAAGAGCTTCGATTGTTTGTGGTACCTCTTTAGCTAGATACGCAAGAATATTAAATTTTGGCGATTTTCTTCGTTTAGGTAAAGGTGAAGAAACTAGTGGTGGTCGTAATAATAGCAAGATTTTAGAAGATGTTTTTGAAGCCTTTATTGGCGCTTGTTATTTAGATTTTGGTTTTCAAGAGGTCTTTAAAATTGTTACTGATATTATGATGAACGATATTAAAAATGCCGATTTAGATTCCGTGACGGATTATAAATCAAAATTACAAGAAACGATTCAAACAGAATATCGGGGCAGTATTGTCTATCGTGTCGTAAAAGAACAAGGTAGTCCCCAAAATAAGCGCTTTTTTGTTGAAGTACTTTATGAAAATATCGTTTTAGGTCGAGGGGAAGGAACCTCAAAAAAACGTGCAGAACAGGACGCTGCTAGAGATGCCTTAAAAAAGAAGGTGATGAATTCCAATGGGACTATTTAAATTTTTAAAAGAAAAGATGTTTGGTAAATCAACGACACAAAAAGATAAGTATGTCGCTGGTTTAGATAAGTCTAAAAAGAATTTTTCGGATCGTTTAAAAGCTCTCAGTGGTAGATATTCTCATGTCGATGAAGCCTATTTTGAAGAAATTGAAGAAATCTTAATTGAAGCTGATGTGGGAGTGCGCTTAAGTGATGAAATTATCGATGCGACAAAAAAAGAAGCGATGTTAAGAAAAGAAGATCGACCTGAACAAATTAATGAAATCTTAGTCGATAAAATGTTTGTTTCTTATGCTTCACAAGGAGAAGATATTCAAACCGAAATTCAGTTTGCTAAAAATAGCCCAACAGTGATTTTAGTTGTTGGGGTAAATGGTGTAGGAAAAACTACGACGATTGCTAAACTTGCTTATCGTTATATAAAACAAGGAAAAAAAGTTCTTCTTGTCGCTGGTGATACTTTTCGCGCGGGCGCAACAGAGCAACTAACTATTTGGGCAAATCGCTTAGGATGTTCAATAGTCGCAGGGAAAGAAAACCAAGATCCAGCCTCGGTCATTTATGATGGCATGAATGTGGGTAAAAAAGAAAATGTCGATTTAATTATTTGTGATACCGCGGGTCGTTTACAAAATAAAGTTAATTTAATGAACGAGCTTGCTAAGATGAAAAAAGTGATTTCTAAAGAAGTCGAAGGTGCTCCACATGAAGTTTTACTCATTATCGACGCTACGACAGGACAAAATGGAGTCATTCAAGCAAAAGCGTTTAAAGAATGTACTTCCCTTACAGGAGTGATTATTACCAAGATGGATGGAACAAGTAAAGGAGGAATTTTACTTTCCATTCGTGATGAATTAGGAATCCCAGTTCGTTTTATTGGCTTAGGGGAAAAGATGGAAGATCTTGAAGAATTTGATTTAGATCAATATTTATATGGTCTTTGCATTGGAAAGGATGAAGAATGAGTTTTATTATCGTATTTATTGTCATTTTAGTCTTACAATATGCCTTATCTTATCTATTTTCCATGATGGGGTTAAATTATTATATCTCAGATACTTTAATTAACCTTGTTCTAGCTTTTGTTTTTTCCATTTGGAATTATCGTGGATTAAATAAAGAGACTTTAAAGAATCCTTATTTTCATCGTTCTGTAGCGATTTATTTTGTCATCTTTATGTTATTTTCATTGCTTTATTGGTTTGTATTTTAAGATGGAAAACGAAGTTAAAAAGACCATTGAAATGAATGCTTTATATGACTTATATGGAAGTCTATTAAGCAAAAGACAACAAAAGGTTATGGAAATGTATTATGGAGAGAATTTAAGCCTTTCCGAAATAGCGGAGAATGAAAATATTACCAAGACTGCCGTATATGATGCCTTAAAAAAATCGGAGAATGCTTTATATCAATATGAAAAAGAATTAAAATTTTATCATAAAAATAAAAGAAAAGAAGAATTAATTGAAACGTTATATAAAGAAGGTCATCTAGATAAAGATGGCTATCAAAAATTAAAGGAGGAAAATTAAATGGCCTTTGAATCACTTTCTGATCGTATGTCTTCCATTATGCGTAAGTTAAGAGGACAATCTCGCCTTACTGAAGCCAATATGGAAGAAATGTTAAGAGAAATCCGCACAGCACTACTTGAAGCTGATGTGAATTTTAAAGTAGTCAAAGAATTTACTACAAGAGTAAGAGATCAAGCCATTGGTCAAGAAGTTTTAAAGAAAGTTTCCCCTGGACAAATGTTTGTCAAAATCGTTCATGACGAAATTGTCGCTCTTTTAGGCGCAGATCAATGTGAACTCACCTTTGTCGCCCATCGTCCTACTTTAATTATGATGGTTGGTTTACAAGGTTCAGGTAAAACTACAACCGCGGGTAAATTAGCCCGTTTAATGAAGAGAAAATTAGCTAAAAAAGTATTACTTGTCGCTGGAGATGTCTATCGTCCCGCGGCTATTGACCAATTAGAAACTATTGCTAAACAACTCGAGGTTGATTTCTTTTCCTTAGGAACAGAGGTATCTCCAGTTGAAATCGCCTTAAAAGCGATGAAAAAAGCAAATGAAGAAAAATATGATGCTGTAATTTTAGATACTGCTGGACGTTTACAAATCGATGAAAAACTTATGCAAGAACTTGTCGATATTGAAACAGCAGTTCGCCCCGATGAAGAATTATTATTAATGGATGCAATGGCAGGTCAAGAAGCCGTGAATGTCGCTAAGGCATTCCATGAAAAGCTCCGTATTACAGGAATGATTATGTCGAAACTTGATGGTGATTCTCGTGGTGGCGCGGCATTATCTATTAAGCATTTAACAGGTATTCCTATTAAATATATCGGTGTAGGAGAAAAACTAGAAGATTTAGAAGTCTTCTATCCTGAAAGAATGGCAGATCGTATCTTAGGCATGGGTGATGTTGTCTCTTTAGTGGAAAAAGTCCAAGAAGAAGTCGATGAAAAATCCATGAAAAAGGCTGCATCTAAGATGATGAATGGTTCTTTTGATTTAAATGATATGTTAGCTCAGATGGAACAAATCCGTCGTTTAGGACCTCTTGGAAAGATTTTAAAGATGATTCCAGGTATGCCTAAAATTACTGATGAAGATCAAGAAAAAGCAAATATTCAATTAAAGAAAACAAAAGCTATTATTCAATCGATGACTCCAAGAGAAAGAAAAAATCCTGAAATTTTAAAGAATTCTAGAAAGTTAAGAATCGCACGAGGATCTGGGACAGAACCTCAAGATATTAATAAACTCCTCAACCAATTTGAGCAGATGAAAAAGATGATGAAAGAAATGCCTGCAATGGCAAAGAAATATGGCAATAAGTAGGAGTAAGTTATGAAAAAGAAGGTCATTATTATCGGTGCAGGTCCTGCAGGACTTACCGCAGCTTACGAATTATTGAAAAATGGAAATGGCGAATTTGAACCTATTATTCTTGAAGAATCTCCCTTTATAGGAGGAATTTCTAGAACTGCCACTTACCATGGAAATCGTATGGATATTGGAGGACATCGCTTTTTTTCTAAAGATGATCGAGTTACGGCTTTATGGGAAGAAATTATGCCTATTCAAGGTGCTCCATCAAAAGATGATATTGCTCTTGAAGTTCATAAAGAATTAAATCCAGAAGGTCCTGATCCAGAAAAAGAAGATGAAGTGATGCTTATTAGAAGAAGAGTATCAAGAATTTTTTACCTTCGTAAATTCTTTGATTATCCAATCTCTTTAAAATATCGTACCTTTGCGAATATGGGTTTTAGGCGTACGATGAGAGCGGGATTTGGATATTTGGGTTCGTGTATTCACAAAAGGAAAGAAGATTCCTTAGAAAATTTTTATATCAATCGATTTGGAAAACCCTTATATCAAATGTTTTTTGAAGATTATACCGAAAAATTATGGGGTGTTCACCCGAGTAATATTTCCGCGGATTGGGGCGCTCAAAGAGTTAAAGGGTTATCCTTATCTAAAGCCATTTTAAATGTTTTAAAAAAGCCATTTAAAAGAAATTCAAAAGAACAAGAAACTTCATTAATTGAACAATTTATGTATCCTAAAAAAGGGCCAGGTCAACTTTATGAATTAATGGCAAAACACATTGAAGAAATGGGAGGGACCATTCTCTTAAATACAAAAGTAGATAACATCCACCTTGAGGGTGAAAAGATTGTTTCTATTGAAGCACTCGAGAATGGCGAGAGAAAAACCTTTGAAGGAGATGCTTATATTTCATCGATGCCAATTAAAGATTTAATTGAAAGCATTCATAAAGAAAATGTTCCAGAAGATGTTTATCGAATTGCTAGTGAATTACCTTATCGAGATTTTATTACAGTAGGTCTATTACTTAATAAACTAAAGATTAAAAATAACAATAAAAAGCTTAAGACATTTCATGATATCGTTCCAGATTGTTGGATTTATGTTCAAGAAAGAGATGTTAAATTAGGAAGAATTCAAGTCTTTAATAACTGGTCACCTTATATGGTTGAAGACTTTGAAAATAAAGTTTGGATTGGTCTAGAATATTTCTGCAGTGAAGGTGATGATATGTGGAATCAAAGCGATGAAGATTTTATTAATTTTGCTATTGGTGAACTGAAAAAAATCGATATTATCGAAGATGAAAAAGATGTATTAGATTCTACTAGAATCAAAGTTAAAAAAGCATATCCTGCCTATTTTGGAACGTATCAAGAATTTGATCAGGTTAAAAATTATTTAGATACTATTCAAAATCTATATTGCATAGGAAGAAATGGTCAACATCGTTATAATAATATGGATCACTCTATGGTTACAGCGATGGTAGCAAGTAATCTTATCTTAAATGATAACAAAGATAAATCAAGTTTATGGAATGTAAACACTGAAAAGAGTTATCATGAAACCAAAGAAGATAGTGAAAAAAAGTAAAATCACTATATGGGGTTAAAAAATTAAATTAAAAGATATGAATTAGGTTAAACCTATTACATATAAATTACGAAAGGAAGTTACTATGAAGAAGAATTTATTAAAAATTAGCTTACTTTGTCTAAGTGCCGTATGTGGTTTTGGACTTGTATCTTGTAATCAAGATAATACACCTAGTAGTACTAGCTCACCTACCTCGCCAAGTGATACTAGTTCTATTGAAGAAAAGGATAAGAATTATAATATTATCTTTGCAAAAGCAACAATACCTCCAGTTTTAGGGGCGTTAGATAGTATTGTAAGTGAAAATGAAACTTATGCCATGATTGAACGTGGTAACACTTATAGTGGTATTGACATGGATTTAAATATTAAATTTAATAATGTTGAATTTGATAAAGATAGCAATCAAAGTAATGGCTTTACCCAAGCTGAATTTAATAAGATTGTTAATAAAATCAAAGAATTAAATCAAACAGGTAAAGAAAAATTTAATATTTACGTTAGAGATGCAGACCATATGATTGGTTTTGCTCTTGTAGCAAATGCAGGCCTAAAAGAAGGACAATATGAAATTTTCTTATGCGAAGATGGTTCTGGTTCATATGAAAATTTCAAAAAAACATACGTTAACAATAAAAGCGTTACTGAATCAGCAGACCAACCATATGAAGCATATCTTAGCGCTGTAGAACAAGCTAAAAAAGAACGTGATGCAATTTTAGCAAAAACAGATAATAAACTTTCAGAAATACCTTGGAGATGGGAAGGTGGATGTGCAACCGCGGCACTTGATCATGTTACTTGGAGAATTCAAGATAAAGCAAAGCTTATTAATTATTTAAAAACTACGGGTGATTCAAAACTTCTTTCTGCTTTAGGTGCAGAAGGTTATACTGAAGAAACAGAATATAGCTCTAATATTGTTTCTAAAAGTATTTCGGATTGTGTTAAAGATTTAGATGCCGATGCAAAAGAAGATTATTTGACCTTAATGTTTGGAAAGTATAAAGAAGATACATATAATGCATTAACTAGAACTCAATTAAGTGATGGTACAAAAGTTCCTTCTAAAAAGCTTGTTTATATTGGAACACGTGTTCAAGGATATCCTGAATTAGCGGTTAATGCTAATTTTGGTATTGGAAAAGCAGATGGAGTTAATGATGTTCCTGCTACATATAGCGCTTTGGCGGATAAATATAAAACTCCATTATTATTCGGTAATGAAAACGATTATAAGGTCTTTATGGATGTGGTTACCGCAGATGCAAATTACACATCTTCAGTCACTGCAGAGCAAAAAGAAGCAGTAAAAGTTAGTTGCTTTAATAACTATATTGATTATGTATTAAATCTAAAATTCACCTATGCAATGTATGGTAATGATTATGATATCATCATCAAGGGACATCCTTCTGAGGTTGTTGGAAAGCCAGGCGATTGGACACAACATTATGATGCAGGTAATTATAGATATGATACGTTATTTGATAAGTTAATCTCTGAATTCCATACAAAAGATTCTATTGGTAAAAAGATTGGTATGGTTCCATATGGAACAGCTGCGGAAAATCTCGCCTATCTTGGTGCAGATATCTCTATTGGTGGATTAGATTCTTCAACGTATGCAGGATATGAACCAAGTGTTGATGTAAAATTCCTTATGGTCGCAGGTACAACTAGTGGTGAAAAAACAATTGTCGATAATACAAATATTGGCTCACGTTACACTGCTGGTACACTTTCCAATCACAATGCTGATGGAACAGTTGCAGATACCGTTTTTTACAACAATGGTAGATTCTTCAAAGCGATGAAAGAGTATTATCAATCAATTAATGATTCTAATAGAAAGTCAGCTTTTGAAACCATGTTAAATAACTGGTTAAATAAAAATAACGCAACAGACGTAAATGATCAAGGTCAACCTGTTTCAGCAAGTGCTGAATAAAAGTAAAAAAAAGTTTAAAAGAGGCACATTTGTGCCTCTTAAGTTTAAAAACATTCTATAGTGAAATGAAAGAGTGTTTTTAATAAATAAAGGGATTAGAAAGGTTATTTATGGATAAAGTTGAAGAAAAAGTATGTTCAACCAAAAAAAGACTTCTATTTGAAGTTATATTTTATGTAATACTCTTTTTATTCACATGGTTAGTGTATTATATTTATAAACCTATGTTTTCATATATCCGAAATGGAGTAGTTGCTCAAACTTTTGCTCTTTTTGGAGTGGTCATATGTATTAGCCTTTTAATAATTTTAAAAAAGTTAAATAAATTAAACACAGAAGTACTGATTCTTTTTATGATTTTAATCAGTTACTTTATTCGTGTTGGCTATATGCTTAATACGGGATATAATCTTCGTCAATATGATACGGTTTCAACAAATTTTAATGGACACGAAGGATATGCACTAACTATTTTTTCTACAGGAAAATTGCCTGATAATAATGGATATCAATTTTATCATCCTCCTTTAAATGCTGCTATTCAGGCGGTATTTATGAAAATTAATGAAGCTTTGATGCCTGTTGTTGGTGGAAGTCAATTCGATGCTACGGATGTGCACCAATTATTCCAAACTTGCCAAGTTTTAAGTGTAATGTATACAGTGGTTATTACGATTACTAGTTACAAAATTTTAAAAGAATTAAACTTTAAAGGAAAAGCTTTAATTTTAAGCTTTGCTTTTCTATGTTTTTTTCCTAGATTTATTCAACTATCTGCACAATTAAATAACGATTTAATATGCATTATGTTTTGCTTTTTAGCAATTTATTACACCATTAAATGGTATCATAAACATAGTTTTGTAAACATATTGCTTATAGCTTTATTTATTGGACTTGCAATGAATAGTAAAATTTCTGGTGCAGTTATTTGTATTCCTACAGCAATCATATTTGTTCTAGAATTTATTAAAAGTATAAAAAAGAAGGAAAATATTGCTAAGATTTGTTTCCAATATGCTGCTTTTCTTCTTGTTTGCGCCCCTATTGGATTATGGTTCCAGGTTTATGCAAAGATGCGTTTTGATCAACCATTTGGATTTGTTTTTAGCAATTTAAATCATAATTTATCTACCGCAGATCATAATATCTTTGAACGTATTTTCTTATTTATTAACTTTAGTGAAATATTTGGAAAAATTTATCCCAATGCTTGGGAGAATTATAGTTTATTAAATTATGCGTTAAAGAGTGCTATTTTTGGTGAATTTGGATTCTGGCAAGGGGAAAGTTTTGCGGTTTTAGCAATTTTCTTTCAATATATTTTCTTCTTTACATCCTTAGCGTTATTTATTCTTTATTTCATTCGCTCGAAAAAAGAAAATTTTCTTATTAAACTCCTTGGCGCGTCAATTATTATTAGCCAAGTTGTTGCGATTATTTACTTCTACATCCAAATGCCATATGGATGTACGATGGACTTCCGTTATATTGTTCCAATCGTTATCGGTTATGCAATTTTAATAGGTGGGGCTCATACTAAGTTTGAAGAGACTAATAAATATATGAAATATTGTAAATTTGTTGAATATATGATGGTTGGTTTCCTCTTCTTCAGCAATGTATTTTACCTAATATGTATTTAAACTATGCATTTAAAAAGTATTAAAAAAACTACCTTTATTTTAGTAGTTTTTTAATCATCATGTGAAGTAAACTTCTTTCCTTTTTCTATAGCCTCTTTTTCCCATTTAGGCATATCCTCTTCTTCTAGAAGAATATAATCTTTTTTAGAAAGCTGAACTTTTTCAAATAAATCTGGTCTTAAATCTTTTGTTAATTTTAAAGATTGTTTCCTTCGCCATTTCTGAATAGCTCGATGATTTCCTGAAAAAAGAATATCAGGAATCTTTTGTCCTTCAAAATCATAGGGAAGTGTATATTGGGGGTATTCTAAAAGGGAATCTTGAAATGATTCTTCTTTTGTAGATTCTTCTGCGATGGCCCCATCTAATAAACGTAAGATGGCATCAGAAAAAGCAAGAGAAGGAATTTCTCCGCCTGTTAAAACAAAATCTCCAAGAGAAAGGAATTCATCAACATAAGAAGAAACGCGTTCATCAATTCCTTCATAATGACCACATATGAAAATAATGTGGTCTTTTTTAGATAATCTTATAGCATCTTCTTGCGTAAATTTTTTTCCTCTTGGCGAAGGTAAGATAACATAGGAATGATCCTTTTTAACCGAACGTAAAGCAGAAATAATGGGTTGACATTGCATGATTAATCCTGCACCTCCACCTGTCGGGGGATTATCGACTCGATGATATTTATCTTCTGTAAAATCACGAATATTGACTAACTCAAAATCAATAATTCCTTTATTTCTAGCTCTTTTAATAATTGAGGTATTTAAGGGATTATCGAAAAATTCGGGAAATAGAGTCAAAAAGGTAATTTTCATTCTAGCATTCCTTCAATTAAACTAACATCAATTCTTTTTTGTTCAATATCTACTTTTTTAATAAATGCTTCATTAAAGGGTAGTAATAAATCTTTATGATTTGTTTTAATGCGCAAATAGACTAAACCATTGTATTCTTCTACATTTATTACAATACCAACATCTAGCCCATCGTTTAAAATGGTACAGCCATTTAAGTCGGAAAAATAATAATATCCTTTCTTTAAAGGATGTTCTTCTTTAATGATATAAAGATCATGCTTTAAAAAGGGTGTAACGGCTTCAATAGTTTCATAACCCTCGAAAGTAAGTAAATCATAAGTACCATCGTTATTTTTAGCTTTGATAGTTAATTCTATATAGTCTTCATCCTGTTTTAAATAAAGTTTATTTCCTTTTTTAAAACGTTCATGAGCAAAACTTGTCGTAGAGTAAATACGAACTTCACCTTTAAGCCCTCGAGTTTTTAAAATTGTTCCTACTTTTAAATAATTCATTTTTAATTCCTTGATAAAAAAGACTGTTACTAGCAGTCTTCTTCACTATTTGTTTCTTCATTAGGTTCCACTTGATCATCTTTAGAAAGGAAATTTTCAATAGGATCATTTAGGGATGCAATTTTTAAATGAACAAATTCATTATTATTTTTTGCAGCGATAGAAACGACCTCTCTTAAGGCATTTGCAGTGGTACCTTTATGACCGATAAGACGTCCAATATCTTCTTCTGTACAACGAATTAAGAAAGTGTGTGCTTTCCTTGAATTAGATGGTAATTCGTTGATCTCTACTTTATCAATTTCTGCGACAATTGGAGTGATAAAGTGACGAATAACACCAATATAATCCATAAGATTATTCTCCATCAGCTTTTTTAGGTGCTACTTTTTTTGTTTCCTTTTTAGCAGCGGGCTTTTTTGCTACGGATTTCTTTTCTTTTTTTGCGGCAGGCTTTTTACTTACTTTTGTATCAGTAAATTTTTTCCAAATGCCTTGTTTAGAAAGTAAAGAACGGATGGTATCAGATGGTTTTGCACCTTGAGAAAGCCAATAAAGAATTCTTTCTTCATTTAAACGAACACCATCTTTTTCCATATTTGGATCAAAGAAACCAACTTGTTCAATAAAACGTCCATCACGGGGTGAACGACTATCGGTAACGACAACTCGATAGGATGGATCGAGCTTTCGACCAGTTCTTGTTAAACGAATTTTAACTGACATAATATAAATCCTCCTTGATTTAACCTTACTTATCTTATAGAAAACAAATGAATCCGTCAAGTAAAAATACTTAACATCATAAAATTTTAAGAATAAATTATTTTTATTGCATTCATCTTTTACTTGGGGTATGATAATTAAGCGTTTGTTCGCTGCAGGTGGTCCGCTGCTACGTCACTAGTAAGAACATCCTAAGATCATAAAAGGAGGAAAAGAAATGAATAATAATTTAGTGAATATTATTGAAAAAACACAAATTCGTTCTGATCTTCCAGCCTTTACTACTGGAGATACTATTAAAGTATCTGTCCGTATCGTCGAAAATGGAAAGACAAGAAATCAAGTCTTCCAGGGAGTGGTTATCTCCCGTCGTGGATCTGGTGTAAGAGATACCTTCATCGTCAGAAAATTTTCTGCAGGAATCGGTGTTGAAAGAACTTTCCCAGTCAATTCACCAAATATTGCTTCAATTGAAGTGGTTCGCCATGGTAAAGTAAGACGTAAGAAACTCTATTACTTACGTGATCGTGCTGGTAAGTCTGCAAGATTAAAAGAAGTATTTAAGAACAAATAAGTGACATAAAACCATCTTCGGATGGTTTTTTATTTATAAGTGCCTCATTTTTTTGTATACTTATTGAGAAGATAAACGAGGAAATAAGATGAATCAAAAGAATATCCATTGGTATCCTGGCCACATGAAAAAAGCCTTTCAAGAACTAGAAGGACGATTAAAACTAATCGATGTTGTCATTGAAATATGTGACGCTCGAGCGCCCATTTCTTCAAGAAATCCTTTTTTAAGCCAAATTTTACAAAATAAAAAGAAAGTCATTGTTTTATCTAAAAAAGATATGGTTGAATCTTCTTTACTTTCTCCTTTTATTGATGCTTATAAAAAAGAAGGTCTAGTTTTACCATTTGGTATTTATACTCCTAGTGATATTAAAAAATTAAAGATACTTATTGAAGAATCTGCGATTGAAAAAAGAGAAAAAGAAAAAAGAAAAGGTTTAAAACCTCAACCGATTAAAGTGATGGTCGTAGGAATACCAAATGTTGGTAAATCTTCTTTAATCAACGCTCTTGTAGGAAAAGAAAGTGCTTCAAAAGCCAATAAACCCGGACATACAAGAGCCCAACAATGGATTCGTTCTTTAAAAGAATTTGATTTATTAGATACTCCAGGAATTTTACCTCCTCATTATGAAGATAAATTAATTGCTACTCATCTTGCTTGGATTGGCGCTATTCCTGAAGAAATATTACCCATTGAAGAATTATTTGATTCTTTAATCGCCTTTTTATTACCTAAATATCAAAAAGAAATCGCTACACGTTTTCATCTTGAAGAAGACTCATTTTCATCTTTAACCGCTCTTAAAGAAGGAATTGCAAAATCTCGAGGGCTCCTTTTAAAAGAAGGAAAATATGATTTAGATGCTGTAGAAAAAGTGTTTTTAAAAGAATTTAAAGAAGGAAAGATTGTTCATACAATCGTCGATACATTATGTTAGATTACGAAAAAAAGATTTGGGATCTAGGTTTTTCTTTAATCGTAGGTTGTGATGAAGCAGGACGAGGTCCTTTATGTGGTCCTGTCGTCTGTGTCGCGGTTATTTTACCCCCATATTATCAAAATGAAGAAATTAACGACTCTAAAAAACTAACCGAAAAGAAAAGAGAAAAGTTATTTTCAATCATTAAAGAAGATGCCCTAGATTATTCTATCCAAGTGATATCTCCAAAAATCATTGATGAAATTAACATCTATGAAGCTTCTAGAAAAGGGATGATTGATGCTATTAAAGATTTAAGAACTTCTCCAGATTATATCTTAACCGATGCGATGCCTTTATATGAATTTTTTGGTACACCTCAAGAAGCTATCATCAAAGGGGATGCAAAAGCTATGTCTATCGCGGCAGCAAGTATCTTAGCTAAAGTTACACGAGATCATATCATGATGGAATATGATCAAATTTATCCAGATTACCATTTTGCTAAACATAAAGGCTACCCGACAAAAGAACATACCGAAATATTAGAAAAGCTCGGTCCTATCGAGAATTTATATCGTTTTAGTTATTCTCCAGTAAGTCGATTTAAAAAAAAGTAAAAATTTTTTGACAATTTTTTTAATTTCTTGTGGATATTTATAAATGAGGTGATAAAAATGAACATAAAAGACATACTCATTTATTTTGCCATCCATTATGAAGGAGATTATTCCAAAATTTTGGATGCAATCAAAAGGCGAGAAAAGGTAAATGGCGATGAAGTCGATCAAGTCGTACAATCCTTATCTTGTCAAACTCTTACAATACTAGACGAAAATTATCCTTATTATTTTAAGGAAATTTATCGTCCTCCCTTCGTGTTATTTTATCATGGTGATATTTCCTTGCTGGAAAGTCCTTTAAGATTATCAGTCGTAGGTACAAGAAATCCTTCTATCTATGGACAAGAAAGTACGTATACCTTGCTTTCAAATCTTCTTGAAAAGGAAAATGTACTCATCACTTCAGGACTTGCTAAAGGTATTGATAAAATCGCTCATGAAGTGGCGCTTGAAAGCAATCGCAAAACCATCGCAATACTCGCTAATGGGATTGATTATTGCTACCCTGAAGAAAACCTTGATCTTTACGAAGAGATTAAGGAAAAAGGATTAATTCTTTCTGAATATCCAAATGCTTTAAAGCCAAAAAGAGAACAATTTGGACAAAGAAATCGTTTGATATCTGCGCTTTCACCAACACTTTTTGTCCCTGAAGCAAGAATGAAATCTGGAACTTCTATCACAGTACATTGGGCAATCGAACAAAATAAGAACGTTCTATGTATGCCTACGCACATTGATGAAGATTCATTACCTAATGCTCTTATTCATGATGGAGCAAAAATGGTTTTAAAAGCTGAAGACATCTTTGAGGAACTTCACTTTTAAAAATTTAAAATCATGAACCATTTATATATAATATATAAATAGGAAGGAATTTGTTATGCAAAAAACTTTGTATTACATTTCTATTGCTCTTGCAGTCCTTGGAGGTATCTCCGTAGGACTGTGTCTTGGGCTATTATGGCGAGGTGGGTTTAACCTTGCTTACTTTTTCATAGCTTTAGGACTATTATTTTTAGCTTTACTTCTTGCTTTTTTAAGTACGGTGATTAATTTTAATCCTCAAGGAGCACAAAATCGAACTCGTCAAAGTATAACTACATCTTATGAAGAAGAAGATGTTCTTCGTAAAATCGAAGATATCCTTTTCGAGGATAAGTTTCATGCATCTACTTATGGGCAAGAAAAAGTTTATCAACATGGAAAAGGTTTATTTTCTACAAGAAAGTATCTTAAGGTGATGGTTAAAGGAAAAAAGATTGTTCTTGAAGGGTTTATTTCTTTAGGATTTAAAAATAAAGTCAATCAAGAATATGCTTTAGATAATTCCTCTTTTGCTAAAAATCAAAAGAATATTCTTCTTTTAACCATGCAAAAAATAGAAAATGCAGTCAAAGGATAATTTCCCCTTCTTTTTATAAAAAAGAAGAGAAATCAGCAAGAAAAAAATCTCCAAAAAGTCGAAAAAAAATGTTTGACATTTTCTTCTTGCAAGCATTATATTATGTATCGAATCATAAAGGAGGACTCATGAAATTAGTTATTGTTGAATCACCGACAAAATGTCATACGATTAAGCAGTTTTTAGGAAACGATTATGAAGTCGTTGCCTCGATGGGTCATATAAGAGATCTTTCTACCAAAGGAAAAGGTGGATTAGGAATTGATATTGAACATCAATTCAAACCATCCTATGTGATTAATAAAGACAAGACCAAAGTCGTAAATGATTTAATTAAGCAAAAAAATAAGGCAGAAGAAGTTTATTTAGCTACCGACCCAGATCGGGAAGGGGAAGCAATTTCTTGGCATTTAGCTACTGTCTTAGGATTAGATGTTGCTACGACTAAGCGCCTTGAATTTCATGAAATTACAAAAAAAGCTTTAACTCATGCGATTAATAATCCGAGAACTATCGATATGGATTTAGTTTCTTCGCAAGAGACGAGAAGAATTATTGATCGAATCATGGGTTTTGAATTATCAAGTCTTTTAAAAAAGAAAATTCATTCTCTTTCCGCGGGAAGAGTTCAATCTGTTGCGTTAAAGCTCATTACCGACCGCGAAAAAGAAGTTTTAGCATTTGTTCCCCAAGAATATTATTCCATCCAAGGTACATTTTCTTCGATGAAAGCAAAATTAGATTCTTATATGGGAAAAGAAATTACGATCAAATCTAAAGAAGATGCAGATGCTATTGTAAATAAATTACTTCATCAAGACTTTTTATTAACAAGTAAGAAAGTATCGATTAAATTCGTGGAACCTAAACCTCCATTTAAAACTTCTTCTTTACAGCAAGAAGCCTTTAATCGTTATCATTTTTCTACAAAAACAACACAAAATCTGGCTCAAAAACTTTTTGAAATCGGTTTAATTACCTATATTCGTACAGATGGAATTGGTTATGCCGAGGAATTTATTCATCAAGGAAAAGAATTTGTAAAAGATACATATGGTGAAAAATATCTTGCAAGTAATGAAAAATATCAATCTTTACAAGTAAAAGATAATACGAAATTAGCGCATGAAGCGATTCGTCCAACTTCTTTAAATACCAAACCAAGCGATGTAAAAAATATGGTTGATTTACCTGCATATCGCTTATATAAACTCATCTATGAACGTTCTTTAGCCTCTTTAATGGCACCAAAAAAAGAAGAAATTACGATATTTTATTTAGAACATGATGGATATTTATTCCGTCATGATCATACAACTCTACTTTTTGATGGTTATATGAAAGTGATTGCCATTGAAAAAGATGAAGAAGAAAAAGATGATGCTTTACTCGATTTTAAAGAAGGGGATACCCTTCATAACGAGACTTTAGAATCCGAACAACATTTCACAAAAGGACCTGTGCGATATAATGAAGCTCGTCTTGTTAAAATGATGGAAGATTTAGGTATTGGTCGACCTTCCACGTATGCTTCGACAATTGCTACTCTTTTTGAAAGAAAATATATATCTACATCGAAAGGTTTATTATTACCTACAGAACAAGGAAATATCACTATTGAAAGATTAACAGCTTTCTTTCCCGAATTTATGGATGCTTCTTTTACCGCGGAGATGGAAAAAGATTTAGATGAAGTAAAAGTAGAGAACGATTCTAGATTAAAGATCTTAACTTCTTTTTACGATGAATTTAAACCCTTATACGATAAAGCAAAAGTTGAAATGCCAGGGTTAGAGCTTGTTTATACTGGAAATACTTGCCCAAAATGTGGAAAACCGATGGTCTTAAAAACTTCAAAATATGGAACATTCGAGGCCTGCTCGGGATTTCCTAGCTGTCGTTATGTAGTAAAGCAAGAAAAGCAAACAGAAGAGACAGGAAAGTTTTGTCCTAAATGTGGTCGTCCTCTTGTTAAAAGAACTTCTAAAAAAGGTGAATTTCTTGCCTGTTCGGGATTTCCAAAATGTCGATATATTGAGGGACAAGAAGAGAAAAAAGAGCCCCAATATCTTGATAAAGTTTGTCCAAAATGTGGAAAACCTTTAGTGATTCGACATTCAAAACGGGGTGAATTTATCGCCTGTTCGGGCTTTCCCAAATGCCGTTATATTGAAAATAATGAAAAAGAAAAAAAGGAAGAGAATTGATTTTCTTCTTTTTTCTTTTATAATGAAAATATGAACGAAAACGAATTAGAAAAACAAGTAATTTCAGATTATTTAACGTATTTAAAAGTACAAAAAAACTATAGTCAAAATACCATCGATGCTTATCGTAGAGATATCGAAAGTTTTTTAAATTTTCTGCATCAAGATAATATTTCTTTATTGAGTGCGGATTCTACCATTATCCGCAACTACATGGAAAATCAAAGATTAAATAATATTTCAAAAGTCACTTTAAAAAGAAGGATTGTAGCATTAAGGGGTTTATATCAAAAATTAGTTGATAAAGAAATGATCCATACAAATCCCTTTTTACATGTACCGACTTTAAAAACAGACAAAAATTTACCTCATTTTTTAAGCCAACATGAAATCGATACCCTTTTTGAATTAAATAAAAAGAGAAAAGATCCTTTCATGAGCAGGGATCAGGCTCTTTTAGAACTCCTTTTTGATACTGGAATGAGAGTTAGTGAAGTATGTTCGTTAAAAATTACAGATATCGATTTAAAACATCGACACATTCGAGTATTTGGAAAAGGAAGAAAAGAACGCATGGTAACTTTTACTTATTCTTGTCAAAAAGCCTTAACTAATTACATCAATGGATATCGAAAAGAACAAGTGCTAAATCGAGATCCTAAATGTTTAGATACTCAAGTTTTTTTAAATAAAGATGGTAAGCATCTTACTTCGCGAGGAATTGAATATATTTTAGATTCAATTCAAAGACATTTAAATCTAGGCGTGGATTTATATCCTCATAAATTTAGACATACTTTCGCTACGACGATGTTAAATAATGGAGATAATCTCATCGATATCCAACATTTAATGGGACATGAAAGTATTAATACGACTCAAATTTATACACATATTACAAGTAAAAAGAAGATTGATGATTATAATAAATATTTTCCTCGCGCAACAAAAAAAGATGAATAGTTAAAAAATTAGCACAAAAATAACTTTTTTCTTTATATTCTCTTTAAAATTGAATGAAAGGTGGTATATATGTATTTGCAAGCAATCTTTTTGGATTTCTTTGCAAAAGAAAAGACGTGAATTTTGTTTTTAAACTCTTTTCTTATTTTTTGGGTAAAAGATAGATTTATTTTTTAAAATCTATCACCTCCTTTCCGTTTTACTAGTATATATTAGTAAAATTTACCCAACTCTTTACTAGACCTTTATAATCATTAGAAACTAGTAGAGAGTTTTTTTATTCGATTTTTTTAAAAATAAAGCAAAATTTTAAAAATGAGAAAATAATGAGACATTTATGGGTAATGTTCATAAAAGAGTTTTATAAATATCCCTAAAATAACGTGTTTTGGAAGATAAAGAAAAATTCTTCTCCCTTTTCTTTTTGTGAAACTTTTGTAAGACTATCTTTAGACACTTATGAAACCCCTGTGAGATTGCTTCAAAATGCCTAAATTCATTGATTTTCGGCAAGTTTTATGTTATATATTTTAATGATGGAAATTGATTAAAATATTGACCTATTTTGATCAATAGATTCATATCAAAATGTTTTTAAGTAACTCATTTTTTTAGAGTTATTTAAACATAGCCAAAATATTCGATTCAATATCGAAAGAAAGAGGTATCGATGAATTTAATAAAAATCTTCATGAACAAAAACTTTGCTC
>CANQTY010000017.1 GCA_947626895.1 uncultured Bacilli bacterium | reverse complement strand
TTTTGCCTATTTTCTCTTTGTTTTTTTTAGAAAATTTTTTTCATTAATATTTGTTGCACTTAGATTAATAATTAACCAGTTTTTAAAAATTCCTCATGAAATGCCTAAAATAAGGCAAAAATGAGCATTTTAAAAGGGGGATGAACCCCCTTAGAAGTGAATCATTATTTAACAAAGGATACGACTGCCATTGGAGCGTTATCTCCACGACGAGCGCCTAATTTTGTAATTCTTGTATATCCACCATTACGTTCTTTATAACGAGGACCAAGTTCATTAAATAATTTTTGTAAAGCGTTGACATCGTTTTTCTTATCAGCATAGACTTCTTCTCGAACAAATCGAGCAGCTTCTCTTCTTGCGGATAAGTCACCCTTTTTAGCAAAGGTAACCATACGATCTGCAAGTTTTACTAATTCTCTCGCGGTAGATTTAGTAACAGTTACTTGTTCATGAACGATTAAGTCTGTAACTAAAGTACGGAGTTGAGATTTTCTTTTTGAAGCAGTATATCCTGATTTAAAACGGACACCACCTTTACCATGTACGTTTTTACGTCCTATTGTAGCCATTGCTGTACCTCCTATTCGTATTCACGGAAGCCAAGACCAATGGATTGTAATTTTTCTTTGACTTCTTTAAGTGATTTTTTACCAAGATTCTTGACCTTCATCATATCCTCTTCGGTTTTTTGTGTTAATTCCATGACGGTAGTAATGGAAGCTCTTTTTAAGCAGTTATAAGAACGGACAGATAAATCAAGTTCTTCAATTGTCATATCTTGATATTTATTGCCTTCTTCTTCGACTGTTTCTTTAAGAATATCCACAGATTTCGCAATAGTAGATAAATCTAAGAAGAGTTCTAAATGGGTAATGAGAATCTTTGAAGCTAAAGCAAGAGCTTCTTGAGGTAACATTGCCCCATTTGTCTTAAGATTAATCTCTAGTCGATCATAATCGGAATTATGTCCTACACGTGTAGCCTCTACTTGGTATGCCACACTTGTAATAGGAGAATAATTGGAATCCGTTGGAATCATACCAATTGGGAAGTTTCTTGTTTTATTGCCTTCCGCGGAAACATATCCACGTCCATTTCTACAATAGATGGTCATCACCAAATGACCTTCTTCATTTACATGAGCTAAAACAAGTTCTTTATTGATGATTTCCACGCCTGTTGGGCAAACAATATCTCCCGCGGTAGCAGCGCCTTCTCCTTTAAAATCAAGCGTTAATTTATAAGAAGTTTCACTATCATCATCGATTTTTAAGATTAAATCTTTTAAATTTAAGACGATTGCAGTGACATCTTCTTCCACGCCATCAAGTGCAGAGAATTCGTGACGTGCACCTTCTACTTCAATAGCGTATACGCTTGCACCAGGTAATGAAGAAAGAAGAACTCTACGTAAGGCATTTCCTAAGGTTAAGCCAAATCCTCTTTCTAATGGTTCGATAACGAATCGTCCAGAATTATTAGAGAGATCATACTGTGCAATTTTGAACTCTGGTTTTTCAAATTTTTTCATGACTATTCCTCCCTTTATATATTAACCACGAGGTCTTTTTGGGGGACGGCATCCATTGTGGGCAATGGGTGTATTATCCATGATGGATGTGATTTTTAAATCGACTGAAGCTAACCCACGAATGGCAGTTTCTCTTCCCAACCCTGTTCCTTTAATATGAACATCAAGCGTGGTAATTCCTTGATCTTTTGCTTTTTTACCACAGGCAACGGCGACTTCTTGTGCAGCATAGGCCGTAGCCTTTTTTGCACCCTTATAGCCTAATGCGCCTGTCGCAGACCAAGCGATAACATTTCCTTGTTCGTCAGAAATAGTGACGATGGTGTTATTATTTGATGCATGAATATGCGCAATACCTTTAGTATAACTTCGTTTAATTTTCTTTTTACGAGCAACTTGTTTCTTTTGTGCCATAATATACTCCTTTCCTCACTATTTGGTCGCTTGTTTCTTATTCGCAATAGTCTTTTTTGGACCTTTACGAGTACGAGCGTTTGTTTTTGTTCTTTGTCCACGGACGGGTAATCCCTTACGATGACGAAGTCCACGATAGCAACCGATTTCAGTTAATCTTTTAATATTTAAAGATACTTCTCTTCTTAAGTCACCTTCGACTTTATATTTTGCTACTTCGTTACGAATCGCTGTGATTTGTTCATCTGTTAAATTTTTTACACGAATATCTTCAGAGACATTCACATCTTTTAAGATTTTTTTTGCAGTAGGTAATCCAATACCATAAATATAGGTTAAAGAAATTACTACACGCTTATCATTTGGTATATCAATACCGACAATACGAGCCATAAATAGCTATTCCTCCTTTAAATTAACCTTGTCTTTGCTTATGCTTTGGATTCGAACAGATAACCATAACTTTACCTTTTCTACGAATCACTTTGCACTTATCGCAAATGGGTTTTACTGAGGGTCTTACTTTCATAAAAAATTTTCTCCTTATGTTCCTATTTATAACGGAACGTTATTCTGCCACGTGTTAAATCATACGGTGATAATTCGACAGTGACCCGATCACCTGGTAAAATGCGAATGTAATTCATGCGGATTTTACCAGAAACGTGGGCAAGGATCACTACGTCGTTTGGTAATCTTACCTTAAATTGTGTTTTAGGTAGAGCCTCTACGACAACCGCTTCGACTTCGATGACATCTCCTTTAGCCATGTTTCTCCTCCTTTTCTCCAAACGTCAGAATCTCATATCCTTCGTCTAGAATCACGATGGTGTTTTCATAGTGTGCGGAAAGCATCTGATCATTGGTCTTTGTTGTCCATCCGTCCTTGAGGATAATATATTCATCACTACCCTCCATAATCATAGGTTCTATAGCTAAGCACATACCTTTTTTTAAAAGGGGACCTGTTCCCTCTTTTCCATAATTTGGAATCGAAGGATCTTCATGGAGATTTCTTCCGATTCCATGACCAGTGAAATCCTTTAAAACAGAATAGCCATGTCCTTCAGCATAGACTTGTATTGCATGAGAGATATCTCCTAGATGATTTCCAGGACGGGCATATTTTACGCCTTCAAAGAAAGCTTCACGAGTTACATCGATTAGTTTTTGAGCACGCGATGAAATTTTTCCCACAGGATAAGTTCTACACGCGTCACCACAATAACCTTCATAAGTAGCTCCTACATCAAAGGAGACAATATCTCCTTCCTTGAGCTTTCTTGAGCCTGGAATACCATGGATGATTTCATCATTAATTGAGATGCAGATTGCTCCTTTAAAGCCTCCATAACCAAGAAATGTAGGAATAGCATTTTGCTCACGTATGACTTTTTCTGCAAAATGTGCTAATTCATGCGTGGTAATTCCCTCTTTACATAAAGGTTTTAAGGCATCAAAGACGCTTCCGACAATTTGACCTGCCTTACGCATCAAGTCAATTTCACGCGGAGATTTAATGATAATCATCTCTTCTCTCCCTTCAATACGTTAAGGATGTCATCAAAGACTTTATCAATATCTTGAAGTCCATCAATTTGAACTAATACCCCATTCTTTTCATAAAATTCAATCAAGGGTTTTGTTTGATTTTCGTAAGCATCAAGACGGACTTTAAGACTTTCTGGAGTATCATCTTTTCTTTGAATGAGACTACTTCCACAGGTATCGCATATATCTTCCTTATTTGGCTTTTTAAATACGATATGATAGGACGCACCACATTTAGGACAGACTC
Source organism: uncultured Bacilli bacterium (assembly GCA_947626895.1). Classification (GTDB taxonomy): domain Bacteria; phylum Bacillota_I; class Bacilli_A; order RFN20; family CAG-449; genus CANRPC01. The sequence continues at coordinate 21,044 of CANQTY010000017.1, read as the reverse complement.
TACGTCCAGAAATCCTTTCAATTAATGCATTTTTATCGACCGCGATATTTAATGCACACTGAATAGGTCGGTTAATTTCTTTTAGTAAATTTTCTAAGGCACATGCCTGAGGAAGTGTGCGAGGAAAACCATCTAAAAGATAACCATGTTCACAATCGGGACGAGATAAACGTTCCCGAACGATCTCAATGGTGACATCATCAGGGACGAGCATTCCCTGATTGATGTATCGTGCGACTTCTAGACCAAAACTTGATCCTGAAGCAATCGCTTCCCGAAACATATCACCTGTTGAGATATGTGGAATGTTCAACGCTTGAACAATCCTTTCAGATTGGGTGCCTTTCCCTGCACCTGGAGGGCCCATGATGATGAGATTTGTCATATTTTTCATATTCTCTCACCTCATTAGATGACGTTCGCGTGCTCGTTACTTGCGAGAAGTCCATTGATTTGATTCATTGTTTCAAGAGCAACACCAACAACGATAATCATACCTGTACCACCTAAAGCAAGAGTACTTGGAACGATATTACATAGAGTTAAGACAATCGGTAAGGCTGCAATAAGCGTAAGTGCAGTCGCACCTAATAAAGTGACTCTATTTAATACTTTTTTAATGTAACGATGGGTTTCATTCCCAGGACGAATGCCTGGAATATAGGTCCCATTCTTTTGGAAATCTTCCGCCATCTTTTCAGGATTAATCGTAAGATTGCTATAGAAGAAGGAGAATGCAAAGGTCAAGATAATATAGATAATTAATCCCCAAGGCATATACCATTTACTTCCATCAAACCACGGCATTTCCACAAGTTCTGAAGAGTTAAATATTTTTAAGATATTATTTAAATCTTCTCCGACATTTGAAACGGCAAAACTGACGATTACCGCGGGAGCCATCATAATCGAGCTAGCAAAGATGACAGGCATAACTCCAGCAGAGTTGATCTTGATTGGTAAGAAAGAGGCGTTATTGATTTGGGCATTTAAAGCCGTGCCTTTTCCTGATTGTTGGACAGGAATCTTTCGTACAGATTTTTCAATAAAGATCACAAATAAGATAATTAATAGATAGGCAACTAAATATAAACCAAGTTTTCCTGCACCCATCAAAATTCTATCGGTATCTCCTGTAACAAGTTCGGTACCAAAGAAATATTGTAAGGCGGAGAATATTTGTGTTGGAAGTGAAGCGACAATACCAATGAAAATTAACATTGAAACACCATTTCCAACCCCCTTCGAGGTAATTTGGTCTGCCATCCACATGACAAGCATTGTTCCACCTAGTAGATAGATAACAATCTTCACGTATCCAAAAAATGAAGCATCAAGAAGAGTTAATACGTCGGTGTTCTGCATGGTAACAATAATACCATATGCTTGTACCGCGCCTAAAACTAGGGTTAAATAACGCGTTGCCATTTCGATTTTCTTTCTTCCACTTTGCCCTTGCTTAGTAAGCTCTGTTAAAGCAGGAAGAACATCCATTGATAATAGTTGAATGATAATGGATGATGTAATATAAGGCGAAACGCCCAAAGCAAACAAGGAAAAACTTTGAAGAGCACCACCACCTAATAAGTTCATCAATGAGAGAACATTACTTGTATCCATGGCAGAACTATCCACTTTAACACCTGGAACTGTAATTCCCGTGCCAATACGGAAAATTAACATGATGCCAAGGGTAAAAAGGATTCGTCCTCGGATATCTTTATTTTTAAAGATGGCTATTAGCTTTCTCATTTATTATTCCTCAACAAAGCTCGCTTTTAAGGTGACGGTTTCACATGTGCCACCTTTTGCTTCAATCTTCGCGGTAGCAGATTTCGTAAATGCTTGTGCTTTGATTGTAAGTTTACGTTCTAATTCTCCATTTCCAAGGATTTTAACAGGATATTTTCCCGAGACATATCCTAAAGAACATAATGTCGTCATATCGATAACGCTTCCATCCTCGAATTTATTGAGTAAAGAAACGTTGACGATATCAAAATGATTGTTCATATGAGAATTAAATCCTCTTTTTGGTAAACGACGGAAGATGGGGTTTTGTCCACCTTCAAAGCCGAGACGGGTTCCCCCGCCAGAACGGCTCTTTTGACCTTTGTTTCCGGAACCACCATTTTTACCGAGTCCAGAACCTAAGCCACGTCCTCTTCTTTTTTCAGTTTTACGGGATCCTTCCGTATATTGTAATTCGTGTAATTTCATCTTTATTTACCTCCTTACTTACGGAGCAATTGGACCTGTTGAGCGGTCTTCATTTCTTTAAGACCATTCACAGTCGCTCGAATGCAATTGATGGGTGTTCTAGAGCCATAGACTTTAGAATAAATATTACGGACACCTGCGAGTTCTAAAATAGCACGGACAGGACCACCAGCAACGACACCAGTTCCTTCAGGCGCGGGTTTTAAATAAACTGAACTTGCACCAAATTTACCAGTAATATCATGAGATAATGTACCATGTCTAACTAAGGTGACGTGGAACATTTCACGATGTGCGTTTTCTAAAGCTTTTTTAATCGCTTCTGGAACTTCTGTGGCTTTTCCTGTACCAAAGCCAACATTTCCTTTCATATCACCAATGACGACTAAGGCTGCGAAACGTAATTTACGTCCACCTTTTGCTGTACGGGAGATACGATTGATTGCGACAACACGTTCTTCGTATTGTTTTTCTTCTTTTTTAGGACCACGGGCTCCTCTTTTTTGTTGATCGCGTCCGCCTTTTTGGGAACGGTTTCCTCTAGGATTTTTACCATGGGGACGATTGTTTTCTTTTTCAGTTGTTACTTCTTCTTGTTGCATTTCAACTTTTTCTTCTTCTGCCATTTTATTTCCTCCTAGAATTTAAGTCCGTTTTCACGTGCAGCATCCGCTAAAGCCTTAACTCTACCGTGATATACATAACCAGAACGGTCAAATACGACGTTTTCAATACCTTTTTCTTTGGCTAATTTTGCAAGTTCTGCACCTACTTTTTTCGCGGCTTCAATATTCGAACCATTTTCAAGTTTTAAAGTGACACTTGAACAAGCAACTAAAGTATTTCCTAAATCATCATCGATAATTTGGGCGTGAATATGGGCGTTGGAACGGAATACATTTAAACGTGGACAAGATGCTGTTCCATGAACTTTTTTTCGCACACGGAGATGGCGAAGTACACGTTTTTCATTTCTTGATACTTTATTAATCATAGCATTTTCTCCTTTCCCATATTACTTCTTCGCAGATGCACGTTTACCTTCCTTACGGAGGATGACTTCATCTGCATATTTAATACCTTTACCAAGATATGGCTCTGGTTTTCTTACCGCACGGATCTCGCTTGCAAGTTGGCCGACACGTTCTTTGTCCGCGCCACTTACGATCACATGCGTATTATCAGGTACAGTAATTGTAACTCCTTCAAATGGAGTGATGACAACTTCGTGAGAATAACCCATATTTAGGACTAAATTTGTTCCTCTTAAAGCTGCACGATAACCAATACCGACAATCTCTAATTTCTTTTCAAAGCCTTCAGATACTCCAACAACCATATTATGTAATAGAGCTCTTGTTGTACCATGGAAGGTCTTCATACGAATTGAATCATTTGGACGAGTAACAAGGATTTCATTGTCCTTTAATTCAATCTTCATATCAGGATCAAAGGTTTTTACTAATTTTCCTTTTGGTCCTTGTACCTCAACGGTATTCCCATTGATATTTACAGTTACGCCACTAGGAAGGGCAATCGGTTTTTTTCCAATTCTTGACATATTTTTCCCTCCTACCAAATATAAGCGACGACTTCTCCGCCGACACCTAATTTTCTTGCACTTGCATCAGTCATAACCCCTTTAGAGGTAGACACGATGGCAATACCTAAACCATTAAAGACACGGGGTAATTTTTCACAAGAAACTGTGACACGTAAGCCAGGTTTAGAGATTTTCTTTAATCCTGAAATTACGCGAGTACCATTTACACCATACTTTAAGTCTAAAGTTAACGTTTTCTTTACGCCTTCGCTTGTAATAGAAAAGTCTTTGATAAATCCTTCTTCTTTTAAGATTGTAGCGATAGCTACTTTCATTTTTGAGGAAGGCATAGAAACTTGATCATGAAGTAACGCATTTGCATTACGAATTCTTGTAAGCATATCTGCAATTGGATCTGACATTCCCATATTTTTTCTCCTTTCTCTTACCAGCTTGCCTTTTTCATACCAGGAATTTCTCCTCTATAGGCTAATTCTCTGATACAAATTCTGCATAAACCGAATTTACGAATTACCGAATGTGGACGACCACAGCGATTACAACGGGTATATTCTCTAACCTTGAATTTTTGTGGACGACTACAACGGATTTTCATTGATGTTTTTGCCATAACTCGTTCCTCCTACTTCTGGAAAGGCATTCCAAGTGCTTCAAGCAAATCATATGCCTCTTTATCAGTTTTCGCTGTTGTAACGATAACAATATCCATTCCACGAATCTTATTTACTTTATCGTAATTAATTTCTGGGAAGATCAATTGTTCACGAACACCGAGAGTATAATTTCCTCTTCCATCAAATGCGGATTTAGAAACACCACGGAAGTCACGTACACGAGGTAAGGTAATATTGACTAATTTATCGAGGAATTCATACATTCTATTTCCTCTTAAGGTCACTTTACAACCAATGGGTTGACCTTGTCTTAATTTGAAGTTAGCAATGGACTTCTTCGCTTTTGTAATAATCGCTTTTTGTCCTGTGATTTGGGCGAGTTCCGAAGCAGAATCTTCAACTAATTTAGAATTTGCAGAAGCATCACCAACACCGACATTTACAACGATTTTTTCCACTTTTGGTGCTTCCATCACGGATTGATAGTGATATTTTTCCATTAAGGATTTAACGATTTCGTCTTGATATTTTTTCTTAAGACGCGCTACATAAATTTCTTTATCTGCCATAATTTCCTCCTTAATCTAACTTTGTACCACTGACCTTAGAAACACGGATTTTCTTTCCGTTTTCGAAGGTATATCCAACACGCGTGGCTTTCTTTTTCTTTTCGTCATAAATTGCGACATTACTCACATCGATAGGTGCGTATAATTCAATACGTCCACCATCGGGGTTCTTTTGGGTTGGTTTTTGATGTTTTGTAACGGTATGGACACCATCGACGATGACTTTATTTAATTTTGGGAAAGCTCTTTGTACTGTACCGATTTTTCCTTTATCTGCGCCAGCGATGACGATGACCTTATCTCCTTTTTTAATTTTCATGATGTAACCCTCCTACAACACTTCTTCCGCGAGGGAGACGATTTTTGTAAATCCTTCATTTCCCTTTTCACGGATTTCTCTTGCCACTGGACCAAAGACACGGCTACCACGTGGTGTGCCATCATCATTGATTAAGACACAGGCGTTATCATCGAAACGGATGGATGTTCCATCACTTCTTTGGACACCTTTCTTCGTACGAATAATGACGACTTTAACGATATCACCTTTTTTCACTTTGGATTCTGGAATTGCAGATTTCACTGAACATAAGACGATATCACCAATTGAAGAGGAAGTACGTTTTGAACCTCCATAGAGACGGAAAATACGGACGAATTTTGCACCCGAATTATCTGCTACAACGAGATTAGTTTCATTTTGAACCATATTCTTTCCTCCTTATTTCGCTTCGATTGAAGTACTGACTACTTTGACAAGTCGGAAACGTTTGGTGCGAGAAAGTGGACGGCATTCCATGATTTGTACAACATCACCAGTTTTAGCAACATTATTTTCATCATGAGCTTTATATTTTTTCGCATATTTGACACGTTTTCCATATTTTGCATGTCTTTTCATGGTACTTACTAGGACGGTAATGGTTTTATCCATTTTATCGGAAACAACTACGCCCTGAATAACTCTACGTGTATTTCTTTCTTCCATATTGACCTCCTAGTTATTAGCCATTTCACGTTCTTTTAAGATTGTGTAGATACGTGCAATGGTCTTTCTTGCGTCTGTAATCTTTTTTCCGTTATCGAGACGGCCAGTAGCCTTTTGGAAACGGAGAGATAATAATTCTTGTTTTAATTCATTCACTTTAATCACGAGTTCTTCGCTACTAAGTTCTCTGATTTCTTCAATTTTCATCATAGTGACTCACCATTTCCTTTCTTAATTATTCTTGTTTTGATTGGTAACTTATAAGCTGCTAAACGGAGAGCTTCACGTGCGACGGATTCTTCAACTCCACCGATTTCAAACATGACGCGGTTCTTTTTAACAACTGCTACCCATAATTCTGGAGATCCTTTACCAGATCCCATACGAACTTCTGCAGGTTTTTTCGTTTTAGCTAAGTGAGGATAGATACGAATCCAGACTTTTCCCGCACGGTTAGTGTAACGAGCTAAGACAATACGAGCAGCTTCGATTTGGCGTGCAGTAATCCAGTTTCCAGATACTGCTTGAAGACCATATTCACCATAGGTGACTTCATTACCACCTTTAGATAAACCTTCATATTTAATGCCATGAGGTCTTCTATATTTGACTCTTTTAGGTTGTAACATCTTTATTCTCCTTTCCTCGTGCGGTTCACATTACGAGGTTCGGTTTCTTCATTTTCTTCTTTGACCCTTCTAAGTGGAACAAGTCCTCGGCAAATCCAAACTTTACAGCCTAATTTACCATAGGTGGTTCTTGCTTCCGCGCAGGCATAATCGACATCCATACGTAATGTATGAAGGGAAACAACTCCTTCTTTATATCCTTCACTTCTAGCAATTTCTGCGCCGCCTAAACGACCAGAAATTTTTGTTTTAATTCCTTGTGCTCCAGCTTTCATGACTTTACGAATGATTTGTTTTTGTACACTTCTGAAGGAAGCACGTTGTTCTAGAGCCGCGGCCATTTCTTGAGCAATTAAGGATGCGTCAAGCGCGGGATCTTTTACTTCGACGACGGAAAGTTTTAATTCATCACTTTTCTTGCCGAGCATCTTTTGTAAGTTCTTTGTTAATAATTTAATATTCGAAGCATCTTGACCCAAGATCATACCAGGACGTGAAGAGAAGATGGAAACGGTAATTTTACCATTCTTTACACGTTCGATTTCGATATGGGAAACCATGCATTCTTTTAATCTTTCATTGAGGAATTCACGGATTTTAATATCATCGTTTAAATAACTTGCAAATTCTTTGTCTGCATACCAACGAGAATTCCATTCTCGAATGATACCGATTCTTAGACCATTTGGATTAACTTTTTGACCCATAATTTCCTCCTTATCTTTCCTTCACCACACAGGTGATGTGGCTTGTACGTTTTAAAATGCTTGAAGCAGAACCTTTAGCTCTTGGTAAAAATCTTTTAAGAGTTGGACCATCGCCTGCATAAATTTCAGCGATATAGAGCTTATCTGCGTTCATATTGTGATTGTTTGTTGCATTTGCTGCTGCAGACATCACAACTTTTTTAACTGGTACAACGGCAGATTTATTAATGCTATCTAAGATAACGAGTGCCTCAGATACGTCTTTGCCTCGGATGAGGTCGATTACAAGACGAACTTTTCTTGGAGTAATTCTAATTCCTTTAGCTTTCGCGATTGCTTGCATCTTCCTTCCTCCTATTTCTTCGCGGCTGCAGCCGCTTTATCTTCCGCGGTATGTCCCGTATGACCACGATAGGTTCTTGTTGGGGCAAACTCGCCAAGTTTATGTCCAACCATATCTTCGGTGACATAAACGGTTATAAATTCATGTCCATTGTAAACTGCAAAGGAGTGTTCCACGAATTCTGGGAAGATAGTAGATCTTCTCGACCATGTTTTAATTAATTCTTTTTTATTGGCCTTATTGAGTGCTTCAACTTTTTTCATAAGATGATCATCTACAAATGGACCTTTTTTAATACTACGAGCCATAACTATCTACTCTCCTTTCCTATTTACCATTACGACGACGGACAATTAATTTTCCACTCGCCTTTTTCTTGCTTCTGGTCTTCACACCAAGAGCTCTTTTACCCCATGGGGTACGTGGTGCATCACGTCCGACAGGACATTTTCCTTCACCACCGCCGTGAGGGTGATCACATGGGTTCATGGCGCTACCTCTAACGGTTGGACGAATACCGAGCCATCGGGTTTTACCAGCTTTACCAAAGTTTACTAAGTTCCATTCTTCGTTTCCGACAAAGCCAATCGTGGCTCTGCAGGTAGCTAAGACTTTACGAACTTCACCAGATGCTAAACGTAAGATGACATATTTACCTTCAACACCTAATACCTGCGCAGCAGTTCCAGCTGCACGGCACATTTGACCACCTTTACCAGGTTTTAACTCAATGTTATGAACAAATGTACCTTCAGGAATATTTCCTAGATTCATCGCATTACCGACTTTAATATCACAGGCTTCTCCTGACATAACTTTATCGCCGACATTTAGATCTTTTGGAGCGATAATATATCTTTTTTCACCATCGACATATTGGATCAAGCAGATATTGGCATTACGATTTGGATCGTATTCAATCGTGGCTACACGACCTTCGATACCATCTTTATTTCTTTTGAAATCGATGATACGATATTTTCTTTTATGACCTCCACCGATGTGTCGACATGTGATTTTACCTGTATTATTTCTTCCTCCAGTATGTTTTAAGGGAGCTAATAAACTTTTCTCAGGAGTGTTTGTCGTAATTACATCGAATGTGAAGTTTGTCATATGTCGACGGCTTGGAGTCGTCGGCTTGTAACTTCTAATTTTTTCCATTTTTTTGTCTCCTATATTTATCTAAGAATGATGTTTATTCTTCACCATTCATAAGTCCAATGGTATCTTCTTTTGAAAGAGTGACATACGCTTTCTTATATCCACTGACTTTTCCTTCATATCGACCAACTCTTTTGGCTTTGGGAAGGACGTTTACCACACGAACACTTAATGGTTTGACATTGAAGATTTGTTCGAAGGCAACCATAATTGAAGTCTTATTTGCATGAGGTGCTACTTTGAACACAAAGGTGTTTGCTTCACTTTGAAGTTTCATCGTTTTTTCTGTAACGATGGGTTCAATAATGAGATCTAAACTAAAGTTTGTTGGAGCAGCATATTTCTTTTCTTCGACTTTTTTGACTTCTTCTTTTTCTTTAGCTTTTTTTGCTCTTGTCTTTTTTGCAGGTTTTTCTTCTACGACGACATCTTTTGTTTCTTCTGTAGAAGTTGTTTCAACTTTACTCTTTGGCATACTTTAGCATCTCCTTTTCTAATTCTTTGACGGCATCTAATGTGAGCACGACGTTATCCGCGTTAAGAAGATCATAAACCGAAACATTATTATATAAGGTATAGATCACTCCAGGGATATTTCTTGCGGACATGGCAAGATTTAAATTGTCATCCGTCTCAACGAGTAAGGATTTGGATTTTAAGTGAAGGTTTTCCATCACTTTGACCATTTCCTTTGTCTTATAACTTTCTAAAGCGAAATCTTTTACTACGACAAGTTCATTATTTTGAACTTTTAATGAAAGTGCTGATCTCATCGCAAGATTATGGGCTTTCTTATTTTGAGAAAGTTTGAAGTTTTGCACTCCTGTTGGACCAAACACGATTCCACCATGTCTCCATAATGGGGAACGAGAGGATCCAGCTCTTGCTCTACCTGTGCCTTTTTGTCTCCAGGGTTTAATTCCACCACCAGAAACTTCTCCTCTTTTCTTCGTTTTTGCAGTTGCTTGACGAAGGTTTGCTTGATAGACTTGGACAGCATCGAACATGACTTGTTTGTTAGGTTCGATTGCGAAGACATCACTATGTAGATTTACTTTTTCAACTTCATTACCTGCTAAATCAACAACAGATAATGTAATCATTTTTTCGTCTGCCATTTTTTATTCTCCTTTCCTTTTCTATTCAGCATCCGCTTTGCTATAGTTTACGAGTTCTTTAATCGCCACTTTGGCGTTTGGTTTCTTCACTGCAGAACGGAGTACTACGATTGATTTTTTAGGTCCTGGGACAGAACCTTTAACTAAGATTGCATTGTTTGCTACGTCCACTGCAACGATGGTTAAGTTTTGAAGTGTAACGCGTTGATCTCCATGATGTCCAGCCATTTTCTTGCCTGGATGAATTCTGTTATTGCAACGACCATTTGTAGCCATTGATCCAGCACTTCTATGTGGGAATCCAGCACCATGTCCTTTAGGTCCGATGTGATAATGGTAACGTTTGACTGCACCGGTAAATCCATGACCTTTGCTTGTGCCGATGACATCGATGATTTCTCCAGCTTCGAAGATGTCTGCCTTGATTTCATCACCGACTTTATAACTTGCATCGGAGAAATGAAGTTCAACTAATTCATATTTAGGTGTAACACCTGCTTTTTTGAACACGCCAAGTTCTGGTTTAATACAGCGTTGTTCTTTCTTGTCTTCATACCCGACTTGGACGGCTTCATAACCGTCTGTTTCTTTTGTTTTAATTTGGGTTACGACATTTGGTAAGACTTCGATAACGGTAACAGGATATTGCATACCATCTGTAGCGAAGACTTGGGTCATACCCATTTTACGACCTACGATAGATTTCATCTTTCCTGCCCTCCTTATAATTTGATTTCAATCTCCACACCACTTGGAAGATCTAAGTGGGAAAGACTATCAATTGTTTGTTTATTTGGTTGTTCGATATCGATGAGTCTTTTATGTGTTCTCATTTCGAATTGTTCACGCGCATCTTTATCCTTATGTGGTGATCTTAAGATTGTGTAGACCTGTTTTTCTGTTGGAAGCGGGACGGGTCCTACAATTTTCGCTCCCGTGCTTTTCGCCGCGGCAATGATCTTTTCTACGGAAACATCGAGAATTTGATGATCAAATGCTTTTAAGCGAATCCTAATCTTTTTTGTTGCTGCCATATGTTTTCCTCCTGTCTAATTCTTTGCTAGACGTACGCTCCATGTGAGTTCCCTAAATCACCTTTTTAGACAACGTTTATCGGTGTTTAGCAATCTCCCACTTCTTAACGCCGTGTCAAAGCACTGGCTTTTTTATTCTACTAAAGCTCATAAGTGATGTCAAGAACTTTTTTGTATGTTTTAAAATTGTTTTTTTGCCTAATTTATGGGGTTTTTTATATATTAGAAAAAGAAAATAAATTCTTTTTTTACTTTATTTTTTTACTTAAAAAGATTTTCTTAAAATTCTATGCAATTTAATAAAATTCATCAAAATTAACTAAAATTTGATAAAGTACGCGCGCGTGCGCGCATGTGCGCGATTATATAAATAGGTAAAGAAAAGAGTTGTATTTTTTTTCAATTTTATTAAAATAATCTTGTTAGCTAGAAGCTAGAGGGATCCTACAACACATTAATTACACTCATAAATCTTCTCTATCCTTCTAGTTAACGCACAATAATATTTTTATCTTTTTAACGATTATTTATGAAAAATTTACTAAATAAATATTAAATACTAAAAAGCGCCTAAATTTTGGCGTTTTTCATTGTTGATAAGCCTAAACATATCAAAAAGTCCCTTTAAATTTTGACTAAAATCATTAAAAAGTCGCTTGGAATTTCGTAGAAATTTTAAAAAAGTCGCTTTGAGTTTTGACTAAAATGTTTTAAAACTGCCTTTAAATAATGAAACAAAAGCAAAAAATGGAAATGCCAAAGCTAGTAAAACGATTTTAAATCATCCAGATCACTATGGAAAAACAAGATTAATTAAAATCGGCGATTATAACATTGGCTATGAAAATGAAATCTTTACTATTCCTCATTATTTGACATTCTTTTTAGGTAGAAAAAAAGCTTTGTTTTAAAAGATAATTTCTTAAAGAAAAATAAACTATAGGGGTTTTATGGACTAATTCTTTATTCTTTTCGATAAACTTTGCATTTTTGAAGAATTTTTTTTATTATTACTTCGAGGTTCAACATGAATAAAAAGACTATATTTCCTATCCTAATATCTTGTGCTTTTTTTCTTTCCTCTTGTGGACAAGCAAAAAAAGATTTTTCTTCATATAAAAGTGAAACAATTTCTTATTGTAACTCTTATGTAGATGAAACAACTTCTGGATGGAATAGAGTTTGTAATCTTAATCCTGTACGGACTTCTACGAATAAATCAGTATATCCTTTTGATTCTGATCTCATCTACGCTTCTTTTCCCTTGCAAGAATTAGATGTAGAAACAATCTATGATATCGAAGACAAAATGGGAGGAACATTTGTTTCCTTACATAAGGAATTTGATCGACATTATGATTATTTAAATGAAGATCAAACAAAGATTTCGAATTTAAAAGTATTAAATGAATCTTATGGAACAAACAAAGCAATTCATGTGGATAAAGATTTATATGATTTATTAAAATTAAGCGTAGATTTAGGGGTATTTTCTAATAATCGATTTAATATTGCAATTGGAGATTTATCTTCCTTTTGGGATGAAGTGATTGCTTATAATAATGACCAAGTCTCTTCTAGATACTATATTGATCCCTTATTAGAGGATGAAGAAAGTTTAGCCTTAAAAGCAAGATGGAATCAATTAAAGCAAGAACTTCCTACCGCGGAGGAATTAAAAGAGCTTCTTGTTTTTGATGATCAAAATCAAACAGTAACTTTTAAAAAATATAAAAATGTAGAACGTGTCTCTCTTACTCTAGGTGGTATAGGAAAAGGATATGCCGTAGGTAAAGCCGCGGAAAAATTAATCTCTGCGAAATATGATTATGGATTTATCAGTGGCGCCTCGTCTTCAAATATCATGCTAGGAAATAGAAAGGATAATACTCCTTGGACAATAGGAATATCATCTCCATTTCAGATGGATTTTGATATGGGTGGTTATCTTACTTTAGATGGATATTCCTTAATTTCTACTTCTGGTGATAGCGCACATATGTATTATTTACCTACCACGAATAATCAATATATCATTCGTCATCATATTATTAATCCTGCAACGGGAGAATCGATGAATGAATTTAGAAAGGTAACTTTAGTATCTAAAACCATTTCTTCTCAAATCATGGATGCCTTATCTACGATTATGATGAATACAAAAGAAGAAGATTTAAAGGATACGTTTTCTTTAATTCGTTCTACATATGGAGATATTGAAGGCATTTTTCAAAAGAATAATGAAGATGAAACTATTGGTTATTATTATGTTACTAAAGGATTAAAAGATCAATTTACTGTAAATGAAGAAAACACACATCTTTCCGAGGTATTTAGCTATGAATTTTAAGTTAAAATTTGCTAAATGGGATGTGATTGTTATTTCAATATTAACCGTAATTTCTGTCATTTTGGGGTTATGTATCTATCTAGTTCCAAATGATTCAGGAAATTCTGTTGCAATCTATATTCAAGGAAAAATGGAATATAGTTTTTCTTTAGATGAAGATACCACTTTAACACTTTACCCAGGTGAATATGATAAGAAAACGAATACTTTTCCTTCTTTACTAGGAGAAATGACTATAGAAATTAAAGATCGCCGAGTTCGCGTGGAAAAAGAAGAAAGTCCTTTGCATGTATGCTCAAAGCAAGGATGGGTTTCTATTCCTAATGTTCCTGTAACTTGTGCACCAAATTATGTTGTCGTAGTAATTGAAAGCGCTACGGCGACAAATTTTGATTTAGTAGTTTAGGAGAGGTTATGAATCAAAGAAGAAAACTTTTAAAAACGACTTCTCTACTTGCTATCTTTTTAGCCTTAGCAATCCTTTTAAATTATATTGAAAACTTTATTCCCGTGATTATTCCAATTCCTGGAGTGAAGCTTGGTTTAGCAAATACGATGGGGTTAATTGTTTTGTATTTTTTTGGTCGAGGGGAATATGGATTATTAGGATTTTTTAGGGTTTTAATTGTTAGTTTATTATTTTCTGGACTCTTTTCCGCGGGCTTTTTCTTATCTCTTGCAGGTTGGTTTTTATCTTGCCTAGGGTGTATTCTTTTATCTTATATTAAACAAATTTCAATTTATAGTTTATCGGTTGCCTCGGCGATACTTCATGGAGTTGGACAAGTATTATGTGCTTGTATTTTATATTCTTCCCCATATATGTTATCTTATTTACCTGTGCTTTTAATTTCAGGATTAATTACTGGTGTAGTGATTGCTAAATTATCCTCTTTAATCATCGTTAGAATCTCGCCATTTATCAAAAAAGAATCACTATATTCCTTCTTTCATTTTCATAAAAAAGTAACCCCATCTAATGAAAATGAAGAAAATAAATTAGAAGAAAAATAACGTTTTTATCTCTTTTTCTTTTTAAAAATAAAAAGGTAAGAAGCGTTTTTTATTTGTATTCAATTCTTAATTTTCCTATACTAATATCGAGGGAGAAAAATGGAAAAAGAAGTCAAAAAAGAAGAACAAAATCAACCCATTTTTGCCAAAGGAATGTGCTTTTCTAAAATCTTTTGGATTTTTATGATTGGGAGTTTTATTGGCTGTGTTTATGAAGTGATTTTATCACGTTTTCAATTTGGTCAATTTGAATCTCGGGCAGGTCTTGTTTATGGCCCATTTAACCCTGTATATGGGGTTGGTTTAGTTGTTATTGTCTTATTTTTATATCGTATTCAAAATCCCTTTTTACAATTTGTAACAGGTTCTTTTGTAGGAGGATTAACAGAATATATTATCTGGTTTCTCCAGCGGGTAATCTTCCAATCCGAAAGTTGGAATTATCAAACTCCTTTTATTTTAAATGGTAGACCATTTTTAGATTTTCTCTTTTGGGGAGGAACATCTTTTTTCCATTCTTTATTTTGGGGTTTAGCAGCTTTTATCGTAATGCGTTTATTCTACCCTAAAATGTGTCAATTAATTGAACAAATGCCATATAAATTTGGGAAAATCTTCACTAATATTACCGTAATATTTATCGTTATTGATATTCTTCTTACTGGTTTAGCGGTAATTCGTCAAAACGAAAGAACTTATTGTTCAGATATAAATAACGTCTGCGAAGTAAAAGATGGTATAGGTGGAATAATGGATGATTTTCTAGATACTCTTTTCCCTGATGATTATATGAATTTTGTATTTCCCAACATGAATAGAGATATTAAAAATGCATCTAAAATATAGGTTGTCCTCAATGACATAATGGTGACATTTTGGTCATATTGGTGACATTATGGAGACATTCTGGTGACATCTTACTAGATAAACTCCTATTTTTAGGCTTTTTTAAGTATTCAATTATGGTGACACCTTGGACATAATAGTGACATATCGGTGACATTTTGGTCATATTGGTGACATTCTGGTGACATTTTCGGTGTCACCAATAAATAATTAACCTTATAATTTTAAGGTAATCAATTGAATTACTTCTCTTTCATTTTTATTGAATACACCTGGTTTTCCTTCTTGAATTGCAAAAATAAAATAAAATTAGTGACTTTAAGAAAATTTTATTGTAGAATAAAAATCGACCGTGGAGGAATACCCAAGTGGTTGAAGGGGCGGGCTTGGAAAGCTCGTAGACTTGTAACAGGGTGCGAGGGTTCGAATCCCTCTTCCTCCGCCATTGAAGAATTGCCTGAAAATGGGCTTTTTTTATTTGTGCGGATATTTTATGCCTAATAATTTTGAAAAGTATAAAAGAAAAGTAAACATATATACTTTATCTGGATGTTAATTATACTTTCTAATAAATTCTTCCATATAATCAAAAGGAATAATATTCACTTGATCATATAAATCAGTATGAACTGCATTAGGAATTAAAAGTAATTCTTTATTTTCTTTATAATGGCTATCTTTAATCATTTTTGTATAAGCATCTTTAGAAAAATAGCAAGAATGGGCTTTATCTCCATGCATAATTAATACTGCAGAACGGATTTCATTTGTATAATTATTAATTGGTTGATTAATAAATGACATACAACCAATCTTATTCCATCCCTCATTTGAATTTAAGGAACGCTTATGATATCCACGTTTTGTTTTGTAATAATCATAATAATCTTTAACAAAGAATGGCGCATCTTCTGGTAAGGGATCAACAACTCCCCCAGCTCGCTCATAGGAAGAAGATAAATAGTCTTTAATTCTTTGTTCATTTAAAGCTTTTTTCATTTCATATCGAGCATCTTCATTATCCGCGGCATCAAAATATCCATTTGCATTTACTCTAGACATATCATACATTGTAGAGCAAATGGTCACTTTAATTCTTGTATCTAAACAAGCTGTATTTAAAGCAAGTCCTCCCCAGCCACATATACCAATAATAGAGATTTTATTTGAATCTACAAAATCTAATGTAGATAAGTAATCTACACTAGCCATAAAATCTTCGGTATTGATATCAGGGGATGCCATATAACGAGGTTCTCCAAGTGATTCACCAGTAAAAGATGGATCAAAAGCTAAACAAACAAAGCCTCTTTTTGCCATTTCTTGTGCATATAAACCACTTGCTTGTTCTTTTACTGCACCAAAAGGACCACATATGGAAAGAGCCATATTCTTCTTTTCCATCTTTTTAGGAGTATATAAATCTCCGACTAAAGTAATTCCATAACGATTTTTAAAAGTTACCTTTTGTTGATTTACATTTTCATCTTTAGGAAATACTTTATCCCATATATTTGTTAAATTAAGTTCCATTTTTATTCTCCTTTCACTTCAAATGTCACATTTATAGAAGAATCACCTAATAATTCCTCTAAAGCAATATTTTCTACATCATCTATTTTACCAAGACGTGTATAAGACCATGTATTACTTCCATACATTAAAGAAATTTGATTTCCATTATATAAGATTAAATCTCCTTTATTTGTTGTGATTCTTGTATCATTTCTAGGTAAAGAAAAGCCTAAATCACCAACTTTTTCAAATCCCCCATATTCTTCTAAAGTAAGCAATAAGGGAGAGGTTAATATCCTTTCATAAAATTCTTTTCCTGCTTCATTTTGCTCTAAGGTTGCAGTTAATTTTTCTTCATTGATTGATAATTGAATTTTCATCTCTTCCTCCTTTATGGAAATATATGCGCTTTGTTCTTCATTACTTGCTAAGGGAGTTTCACTACTAGACATAGTACCCCTTGGAGAACAAGAACATAATAAGATAATTGAAAATAAAATAGCTTTATTCATTTATTATTCCTTTATTTCATGATGTTTTCCGCTAAGTCGCAAATGTCTTTGATATTTTCTTCACTAAGCGAAGATTTAATTGTTACTACAGGTTCTACAAAGGTGATATTTTTACAAGCGGATAATTTTTCTTTCATACACTTATATGCCATAGGTGCCCATGAACCATTTTCAATAAATCCGACAATTTTATTTTGAAAATTCTTTTCTATTAGACGTGATAAAAAGTCATTCATATTAGGAAATAGGCCATTATTATACGTTACAGAGGCAAAAATGATACGTTTATATCTAAAAGCATCTGCAATAGCATAAGAATATTCTTCTTGAGTTAGGTCATGATATTTCACACTATAGGCACCTACACAAGCTAAATTATTCATACATACATCTACTGCTTCACCCGTATGACCATATATAGAAGCACAAATGATTGCTACACCATCTAAATCATCTTCATATTTTGACCATAAATCATAATAGTGAATATATTGTTCGATATCTTTATTTAATACTCTTCCGTGCAAAGGACATATCATATTGATAGATAATGGGGTTAACTTTTTCAGTAAATTAGCTACTTGGGGTCCAAATTTAGCTACAATTCCAAAATAATATCGCGCGGCTTCATCCACCCAAGAATCATCGATTTCTGTCGATCCAAATTTACCAAAAGCATCCGCGGAAAATAAAATTTTTTCCTTTTCTTCGTAAGAAAACATGACTTCTGGCCAATGTACCATAGGTGCCATAATAAAAGTTAAAGTATGTGTGCCTAAAACTAATTGATCTTGATCTTTCACTACCAATTTATGCTTTACTTCTTGATGGAAAAATTGTTCTAACAATTGAAATGTTTTCATATTTCCTACAAGAATTGTATCTGGATAATCCTTTAAAAAGTCCATGATACACGCTGAATGATCAGGTTCCATATGATGGAGAATTAAATAAGTTGGCTTTTTATCTTCAAGAAAAATATGAATATTCCCTAACCATTCTTCTTCATAATGAATATCAACGGTATCAAAAATTGCAATTTTTTCATCCATTAAAATATAGGAATTATAAGAAATTCCATGAAATAAATTAAATTGTCCCTCAAATAATTCAAAATCATTACTATTTACACCAATATCAATTAAATCTTTTGTTATGTTATGAGCCATTTTCTAAATCTCCTTATCAAAAATAAGCATATCATTTTTTAAAATGAAACTATATAATAACATGATTTTTTAAACCGTTTTTTAAATTAAGCTAAGCATTGAAAAGCCCACCTAGGGAGATGATGGGCTTTTAGAAAGTTAGGAGTTCTATGTTTGAACTGGTTTTATTCTGCTTCAAATTTAGGAGTAAATCCCGCGAATAGCTTTAACTGTGCTTCTGTACGAATATAATATCTTTTGTTTTTATTAATTTTAGCAATTAATGCCATATCTTCTGGAGTTAAAGCAAAATCTAAAATATTAAAATTATCTTGAATATGCGCGACATTTTTAGAACCAGGAATCACAATAAATCCCATATCTACATGCCATCTTAAAATGATTTGCGCAGGCGTCTTATGATATTTCTTCCCTAATTCTTTAAATACTTGTTCGTTGATTAAAGAAGCATCACCATGTCCTAAAGGATACCAACTCATGAGTTTAATATCATATTTTGCTAAAGTCTTTCTTAATTCATCTTGAGTAAAATATGGATGAGCCTCTACTTGAATCACTTGAGGCTTAATTTCACAATTAGCTAATATTTCATCAATATAATTTCCTTCAAAATTAGAAATACCAACTGCTTTTATTTTTCCCTCTTTATAGGCTTTTTCTAATTGACGATAGCCTTTCATGTAATCACCAGCAGGCTGATGTAAAAATAATAAATCAATATAATCTAGACCAAGTCTTTCTAAAGTTTCATCTACAGCATGTTCTTTAATATATTCACTTGGCCATAATTTAGTTGATACATAAATTTCTTCTCTAGGTAAAGCAGATCTTTTAATTGCTCTACCAACCGCGCGTTCATTTACATATGCATTTGCGGTATCAATTAAGCGATATCCCATTTTTAATGCTTCATAAACCGAATTTTCAGCATCTTTTAGGCTTAACATGTAGGTACCAATCCCTACAACAGGAATAAAATTTCCATTATTTAATTGTGTCTTCATTTACGCTTTCTCCTTTAAATCCATTGTTCTATTTTATTTCTAGCATTTATGCAATCTTTGCCTCTTATAGCAAGACTATCTTTTACAATGATTGCACTTTTACATAAGTTTTGAATATCCTCAACAACACTTCCTAGTCTAGATCCTTCATGCGTGGTAACTATTCGAATAATCTTATCTTTAAAATCTAAATCTTTTAATGCCGTTTCTAATTCTGGTGCATAAGTACCCCAATAAATGGGAGTCATGATGTAGATTACTTCATATTGAGAAATATCACTTAACTTATTTTTAATTGGAGCGTTATATATTCTCATTTTAGCTTCCTCTATGCACTTATCGTATTCTTTACTATAAGGAATTAAGGGTTCCACTTTAAATAGATCAGCATTGGTAAGATCATGAACATATTCTGCAATATATTCTGTGTTACCTTTTTTCACATACCCAACAGCATAATTTTCATCTGCCCGAGAAAAATAGATAACTAAGCTTTTCTTGTTTTGATAAATACTCATAGAATAATTTCCCTTTCTTAACCTAATTTTAAATAAAAACACAACAAAAATAAAATATCAATATTGCATTGTGCTATAATTAAAACGTATAGTGATGTGACTTTATGATTGAATTATATCTTTTAGAATATTTAGTAAAAATTCACGAATTTGGAAATCTTACCAAAGCAAGTGAGGCGTTATTTATTTCACAGCCTTCACTAACTCGTTCTATGCAAAAACTTGAAAGTGAATTAGGAATTACTTTATTTAATCATACCAAAAACAAAATCACCTTTAATGAAGCAGGTGAATTACTTTATGAGTATGCCTTAAATGTATTAAAAGCACATGATGTAATGATTGAAAAAATGAATGATTATAAGAATTCTTTATCTACAATTTCTCTTGGCTTAGTAGCACCTGGTCCAATATTTAAATATGGAAATTTACTTTTTGGTGCGTTTAATTCAAAAAATGTGGTTACTTCCATAAAAGATGAAGCAACTTTAATCAAAGAATTATCTGAGGAAAAACAAACATTAATCTTTATTAATCATTCCTTGAGCGATAAAAGAATCATTGCAAAAAAATGTTTTGATGAAAAATTATTTCTTTCTATATCTAAACCCTTTTCTAATACAATCGATAAAGGAATCTATTTTAAAGATATTGATGGTCAATCTTTTCTAATGACTAACGAAATAGGATCATGGAATGAGGTTATACAAAAACATTTACCTAATTCAAAATTTTTCTTAGAAAGCAATGATAACCTTAGTGAATTAGTGAATGCATCTTCTATTCCTTCTTTTGTGACAAATATCACGATGCCATCTAAAAGAAACAATAGAATTTATGTTCCTATTTTAGATAAAGATGCAACTATGCCATTTTTTATAGCATATCTAAAAAAGAACGAAGAAAAGATAATACAATTGATTAATTTAATTTCTTTAAACTAATTAAAATATCTATAATACGCCTAATAATCGAACTTTTGCTAATTCAATCGCTTTTCCTTTACAAAAGATTTTTTCTATCATAAAATAATAAAGCAATTGCGGTCTTGGCGGAATGGTAGACGCGTACGTTTGAGGGGCGTATAAGGCAACTTGTGTGAGTTCAAGTCTCATAGACCGCACCAAAATAGTGCCTAAATCTAGGCTTTTTTTATTTAAAGAATG
>CANQTY010000016.1 GCA_947626895.1 uncultured Bacilli bacterium | reverse complement strand
AGCAAAAATATTATGAACGATGTCCAATCTAATTTTCAAGATAAATTTTCAACCTTTTTGTAAATATATTTAAAAAATTAACAATAATTCATTTTTATAACTTTTTTTCATTATAGATTTTGTGTTAAAATTTAAAGTATGAAATTTATTGAGGATTATATAAATCGTGATGAACTTAATTTTCGTGTAGGATTATGTGATTCTTTAATTAATAAAGAAAAAATTCCGAATGAGATAAAAGACAAAATTGAATTCATATGTAAAAAAATGAATTTTTACTATGGTGATAATGTGTATAAAAAAGATCCATTTCAACCAATGATGGAATTGAATAATAAAAAAAGTATTATAGTAAAAGATTTAACAGAAAATGATGTGGTAATTATTAGAAGTCTAATTAATTATACTAAAGATCCTATATTGCTTGGTAAGATTTATGACGTATTGTGGAATATTGAGAATAAGAATGAAGACGCGCTTCAAACATCAAATATTTATTTACAATATTATGTTGATAATAGATGTATAAAAGAAAATTATGGATTGTTTTATCTTTTAAAAAGAAGTTTATATATTCTCTGCAATCTCAAAGAGTATAAACGTTTAAAAGGCAATATAAACAAATTACTTAATCTTAGAAAGTTTAGACAAAAAGATGATCGACGTAAAATGATGTGCTGTATTGCAGATGTAATAAACAATATGCAAAACAAAAATTACGCATTATTGTCTGATTTTGTTAAAAAATTTGAATACTTACTCTCAAAAAATAAATACTTTAATGATGAATCATTGATAATTATAGAATTATTAATTGGTTATTATAAATCTAATAAGAATTCAAAGAAAGCTGAACAGTGGGCATTAAGATATGCTAATATGTGTGAACAAATAGAAGAAATGCAAAGTCCTAATGGCTATGAATACCTTTTAAAGGCAATAAATATTTTAGATACAAACACGTTATCAGCTTCAGATAAGTGCAAGGAAAAAATCAATGAGTTAATGTTCAAGAGAGACGAATCGCAGAAAAAGCTATTTGAAAGTTTTCAAATACAAGAAGTGGATTTATGTGATGAAGAGTCTATAAAAAAGAATAATCTTATACAAAAAGATATTATAAATCATCTTAACAAATTAGATAGCATCCAACAATTTATGGAATTGTTAAAATATTTTAATCCTGTGTCAAAGAACAATATCGAAAAGAAGATTTTAGAAATTAAAAATAAAAGTAGTTGGGCTAGTCTATCTACTACCTTATTATTTGGAGAAGACAAAACAATTGTGTATGATTCATCCACAGCTGGAGAAAAAGAAAAAGAAGAATATGAATTTGCTAATTATTATAGATATTTTAACAAAATAATATATGACATAGTATTACAACCTTATTTGTTTAACTGTAAAATTGATGAGGAAATTGAAAGTTTGATAGAAGATATATCGAGTCATAATTTATTTGTCCCTATTGATAGAGTTCAAAAGGTTAAAGAGGATATTATGAACATCTTGAAAAGAAATATTAGAATTGGATTAGCTGATTTAATAATTCAGTTTGAAAATGGTTGTAGAAATTATCTTGCGAGATACAAAAAGATTTATCCAGAAATAAGACGAGGTTCCAAACATGACACAATTAGTTTAACTACAATTTTTGTTGATAAAGATGGCAAGGGAAACAAATTTCGTAATGCGATATGTGAAATATTAGGAGAAAATCTCACATTGGCAATAGAATATCTTGCATGTAGATCTTTATCTAGTAACATAAGAAACAAATACGTACATGTGGGGTATGGAAATAATAACGAATTTTTCATAGATGAGGCTATATTGGCATTTTTGTTGATAGAGGCATATTGTTTAGGTTATGACTAGAAAATTAAAAAAATTCTTTTTAAATACTGGAGAGAGGTTCTTATTTTTTCTATTCGAGAGATTGTTAATCATCAACCTATTGATATTTTCTATATCAAAGATAAGTAATAACTAATTTTTTATCATTGATTCTGTTTATGTGTTATGAAATTATATTTTTATTTCTTGTTCAATCGCCTAAATAATGGTTTTGAATTAAGTAGATAATTTCAGCATAATCGTTTTTTTCAATTTCCATAACGCTATCATCATCCCATCCAACTGATAAAACGTATAATAATTTGTCAAAATCATAAATATGTTCTTCACTCTTGCTTTCTAGATTGATTTTAATGCTTTGTATTTTAGCTATTAATAATATTTTTTGAGCTATTAAATCAACAGATTGAGTATTATTGTTTGGATGAGCAAATCCAAAATGTTGATTAGGTGTTAGAGCAATCATATTTTCAATATAATACATTATTTCTGGATAGTCGTTTTTAGGAAATATATGGTGAATTTGAGTTGGATTTGTAAAATCAGAATATTCTTGAATAAATTGCGTTAGTTCAGAGAGATTATTTCTATAAAAAGCAAGATTTTTACGCAATAATTTTTTTGAGCTATTCATTATTTGAATAAAATAACCATTTCTTCTATCAATTTGTGGATTTTGTTTTAACCATTCTTTTCGAGAAACACCCTTAGGTTTATCACAGTAAATATCTCTAAAATTGTCTCTGTTATACATCATATCAGCTTTTTTTATTAAATCATTTGAAAGTCGCCCATTTTCAGTTCCTCTTTTTGAATACTTAAACGCTAAAGGATTTAAAACTTTTGTAAAAATTCTTTTGGGTTCATAATCTTTTTTTATTGGTGTATATTCATGATAAAAATTGATAAATGTTTGTTTTAAAATATTAAAATACGTTGAATTCTGATGTTTAAAAAAATCTTCAAAAAATTTATATAAATCACTATCTTTTAGAACTCTTTCAATATAGACATACAAAAAGCGTAAAGCTAAAGAATCGTTTCTTGCTATATCTTCAAGAATTTCTTTGTTTTTAACACGATATAAATGTTTTCTATGATCAGATGATATATCCTCAAGTACTCCAGCATAACATAACATACATAAAGGTTGCGAAAAAACTTTGTCATATTCATTCTCTGCAGTCTTTTCATCAGTACCTGGCTTAGAATATGTTTCAGCAATTGTTTGTTTCGCATAATCACTGTTCCAAATATTTTTTACCGTAAACGTTTCACTGATGTTCGTTATATAATCTAAAACAAAATCTGAAATAGACCACAAAACATCTGGTGTACATTTTTGATCTATCCATCTCCCGTTTCCACTTTTTCTTAAATCATAATCATGCGATTTACAAAAATATTCTATTTCTTGATTGGTTAACATAATGAGAATCTCCTATTTTAATAGCCCAAAGAAATATATTGAGCAAGAATCAATATTTAATGATCTTGTTTGAAAATTTCTAGCAATACGATAAAAAGTTCTATATTCATTAGAGCATAAATATTTTAGTTGCTCATCTGTAACATTTTCATTATTTTTTGGTATCAAAATAGCAACAGAACCATTAACAATTGTATTATTGGGCTTTCTGATGACTCTAGGCTTATATGTCATATTAGGTGCAAGAAAAACATTAGTATCATTTAAATATTTTAGTACAGTCAAATTTTTAATATTTTTTTTCTCAATATATGCGTCATATCCCAATATATCAACAATACCAGAACCATCATCTGCTATATTTCTACTTTTAATAACTCTAATATCTCCAATAGTTTTCAAGTGTGCTTTTGTAATTTGTCTATCTCTAAAAACTTCAAAACAATTCAATTTTAATTTGTTCAAAACTTCATCAAAAAATGAATTACGATACAAAATCCAGTAAGGCAATTTATCGCTGAAAATATAGTTAGTCTTTTGAACTATATTTATTTTTTGTGTGGTTGATATAACTCTTACTTTTGAAGAATTCGTTTTTATCATATTTACAAAAATCGCAATAGTTTCTATTAAAACACCTGGAAAATGTTCTTCACCAAAATCGATAATAGTTTCTATATTATTTTTCAAGCAATTTCTTGTAACAGAAAATTCTGGTGTATTCAATAAAAATTTTGGGAAAACAAACGCAATATAATTAGATATTTGCATTGCTTTGTCTAAAAAGAAAGAGCAAATATTATTTGTATCTTTATTAAATGCGTTAGATTTATATGTATTTAAATTAATATTATGAGAATTAAGTTTGTAAAATGGAGGATTTCCAATAATATAATCATATCTTTCTTTAAAATCATGTAATAAAAAATCATCTACAATAAAATTAATATGAACTTCTTTCGGTATATCATAATATTTCATTATTGCTTTCATTATTTTTATACTATTTTCATCAATATCAACTACATCTAGATAAACTTCTTTCCCCTCAAATTTTTTGATAATTAGAGGAATAAAATTACCCACACCAACAGATGGTTCTAATATATGAATAGTTTCTGATTCTATAACAGATATTTGATTAAGCATTTCAGCAATTAATGATTTTTCTGTAAAATACGCTGCATTATCGGTTCTTTTGGTATTAACTAACTCAGCTATTTTACTTAAAGAGGCATACGATAAATTTAGGGGATTGTTATTGATAAAGTCCAATAAATCTTCTGCTGTTTTAAAATCGTAATTTTGAATAATTTTATTAACATTTAAATTATTAAGATAATTGTTTTTAGAAACTTTTTTTATGTTATGAGCAATTTTTTTAAATATGATGGTTGGAACTGCTTCACCTAATGATTGCCTAATATTTATTTCTTCTTTTTTTAAATAATTTTTTTTCTGTTTCTCTGATAATAAATTTAACTCTTCTAAAGACATTTCTGACCATTTAAATGATGTCGGGATTGTCATCATTAACATTAACTCTCGTATACTAAAAACTCTATCATCTTGCGGATGAATAGTATTTTGACTTGCTAGTTGATCATTTCTAGTATGAACACATGGTCCAACCTTTTCCCAATATTGTCTAGTATATTTATCAGCATTCTTTTTAATGTTGGGAACAATTTTACCATCTATTATTCGGTGTGGTCTTTTCAATTCATCATCATTATCAAATGCAGATTCCCCTTCTTTTAAATCATGAATCCATTCTCTCATATATTCTGGATATGGACGGAAAAAATGATAAATATCTTCATCGTCAATTTGTCCCATATCATGTAATGATTTTAGAGAACCAATCACAGAACGAAGAGTTTTTTCTTTTTCTAAACTTGGAAACAACTCAATCGGAGTAATTTCATTTTCTATTTCCTTTGAAACACCTATAACTAATGTACGTTGTCTACTTGAACAAGCGCCATAGTTTTTAAAGTTAATTACCTTATATGCATAAGAATACTTGGAACTTAGATTACAATTGATAGCCTCCATGATACTCTTGTCTTTACCATCAAGATCTGTACATAATGTTTTCATAAACGAAGGAACATTCTCAAAAATAAAGAAACGAGGATTAATTTCTTTTATTATTTTTATTGATTCAATAACTAGTGAATTACGCACAATTTCTTTTTCGTTTTTTTTGTGATTTGCAACTGACATTCCCTGACATGGTGGCGTTGCAATTATAACGTCAACTCTGTCAATTTTTTCTTTCTTTTTCCACAATTTAACTTCATCGAAAAGTTTTTCTTTTGTATTTTCTTTAGTAATATCACCGCAAATATATCCACTTTCATATTTGCATTTATTATTACATTTTTGAACATTTAATCTTCTTTCAATTAATTCATTTGTTGCAATACATTCAAAGCCCTCTAATTTAAATCCAAAGCACCCCACGCCAGCACCACTGAATAAACTAATATAATTCAATTTTTTCATAATCATTTACCTCACTAAAAATGTTTCTATAAATAGATAATAGATAAATTCATTTCATCATATTATTCATTATTTCGTCTCAATTTCATTGTCCTGCAATAATTTATCTAGCCGTATTTTTACAATTTTTGTAGGATTAAAATGGCCATTTTCCCATCGAGAGACCGAAGGATAAGATACATTTAATAAATCTGCTAATCGATGTTGTGATATATTTAATTTTGATCTAAGTTCTACTAGAGCTTTTGAATAATTGTATTTCATTTGATATCTTTTCTCCTTTTACATTCTAAATCACATTATATCACTTTCACAAATAATTTGTATTACTTTTTATGTAGTTTTTCTCACTATTTTCTCAATTAAATTCTATTTGAAAATGCAAAAAATAAAAGACTAAATTGATATACTTTCCTAAACTTTTATCCTTTATCATGTGAGCATAAAAGTTTAGGATCTATATATGCATCATTTTGCAAACTAGCATTTACTGCTTGAGATAAAGCTAATAAATTACCTAATGAATTAGTTAAACATTTTTGTTCAGAATCAGTATAATCTCTAAATTGATTTTCCCAATACCAGTTCTCTGGTTTTTGAGGGAAAATATGTTCAATAGAAATTTTATCCTTTTCATTTTTTGTAAAAGCACTCCAATCTGTAATTCTTAAAATGAAAGTTTTTTCAGATAGTGATTTTTCATATTCAAACAAGAAATATTTCAAATCTGACCAGCTATAAAAGCCTTCGTGGTTTTTAAAAAATTCATCCACTTTTGTGACAAATGTTTCAGCTGCAGAATCTTTTTGCCTCTTAAATGTATCTTCAAGCTTCGATGTAATTTCATCGATATTTCTTTCGCCTTTATATAATTCTCTAGCAAAATTATATGCAACAGTACTTTGATAGGTTGATTGCCATTTTGCCATACGAAAGAACACAAAGATCGTTTTTTCTATAACCTTATATAGAGCGATTCTTTGTGATGCTGTCACGTCCTTTGCAACCATAGAAGCGACCACTAATGTTCTAAAGTAGTTAATTCCAATACGATTAAGTTTTTGTATCCATTCTCTTTCTTCTTCATTTAGATTTTTATTTTCTTCTGGATTAAATGAGTAATACCAATATTGCGCTAATGATTTAAGCGATGCGACATATTCTGTTATATCAGTCGGCTTAAGTAAATCGATTGTATCTTGAAAATTTTCTTCATCGACATGTTCATTTTCTTCATTTTTACTTTCATTTATCTGCGTGTTCATTCTCTTTGTTCCATCCACTGCCTTGGCAATGAATCTAACTCTAAGTAAATCATTAATGTAATCATTACCTCTTTTACGAGAATATTTGTAGAATAATGACCAATGATTTTTTAAATATTCATCGTCTTTAAGTTGCATATCTGCTTTTCTACCTAATTGAATATATATTTCTTTCCATGCGTCGTTGATATCTTTTCTCATTTGCTCTTTTTCACCTGGCGAAAGAGTATTATCGCTAAAAATGGTTGATAAATAAATTAATCTATTTTTAAGAATTTCAAGATTGGACAATTTCTTTCCACGATTATTCATTGTTTCAAAGGCAACAAATACATCAAAATTATTGTCAATATAGTAAATGTTGAATAGAAGTCTATCGACAAGTTTTTTAAAAATAGATTGTATTTCTTCTTCTCCTTTATCGTTATAAAGAGCTTCGAGTTGTTCATCAAAATATTCTTTAGCTTTTTTAAGATTCAAAGTATAAAAAGTTTCTTGAATATTCCCATGTTCTTCTTGACCTAAAATCAAATGGCGAAGGTAATCCAAAGATGGGTTATCAGTTTCATAGCCAAATTTATATGCCTTTTGAATTTTATTAGGTTTTTTAAACTCAACAATATATCTTTCTTTAATTACTTCTAGCTCATCACCATTTAAATATTGAATATGATATTTTTCTGATAAACGTAAAATGGAACTAATAAAAATAATAAAGGTTGTTAATCTTTGTTGTCCATCGACAACATGGTAGGGTTTAAAACTTTTATCGTCGATAATCCATTTTTCTTCTTTCCAACTCTTTATTTCATCCTCTTTAAGCTCTTTCAAAGAAAGCATACCTGTGTAATGATTTCTATTGTCACCAAGATTGATAAGATCATCCCAAAAGTCGCTTAGTTGAGATATTTCCCAAGCATAACCTCTTTGATAATCAGGAATTCTAAAAATCTTTTTAACAAATAAATCTGATAACGACACTAATTCATTCATAAAACTACTCCTTAATAAATCTTTAACTCAAATGATTAAAACTTGATATCATATTTTGAAAATAGCGATGTAGGTTTTCTTTTCACCGAAAATATCAAAGCAAATTAATCAAACGGGTATCCTTTTCCTCTAACCCTTATTTTTAATCTTATAAAATTGTTTAAATCCGTCCATATTTATAGAACAAAGTTCTCGTAATGCAGCATCAAAATCTGAAGAAAGTTCAAAGATTTCATAGAATTGAGCATCGTTTTCTATAAATTTTGCCCCAGCATAAGGGAAAAAAGAAGGTTCATGTTTAAACCATATGGCATATTTATCAAAAGGGAGTCCATGCGCATTACAATAACTATACTCAAAGTAAGAAGCAAGCGATTCTTTGATCACTTTTGCTGTAGCGTCCTTACGATTAATAATATCATAGTCTTTACCCTCTAGGGATAAGAGGTAGTAATGAAAGAAATGAAATAATTCATGAGCAACTGTTTTTTCAAATGCCTTTAAATATTCATTACTATTTGCACATGAACTTTCGATATTTTTTGTATATAAAACAATTTCACGTGTAGCATTTCGATATTCTCCAAGACGCGGACAATATAATTTTATAGAAATAGCAATTTCTTTGATGCGTTCATAAATCTCATGAGAGTCATATTCTACTTTACACACTCTTTTAGGTAATGCGACTAAGACTTCTACTTTTTCTAGTAGTTGTTCTCTTGTTGTTATTTCATAAAGATATTTTTTATAGTTTTCTTTAACCTCTTCTTGAGGAAAGATTTTTATGATTTTTTCTTTTGCTTTTTCTAAAGAAATAGTACCATAAATATCCATTTTGCTTCTCTTTGAAAAAGTGATTTTATCAGGCCAAGGGTTTATCGAACTATCATATAAATAAAAATCCCAATGATTATAATGTAAATAATCTAATAATGGGTCTAAATGCTCCATTGCTCTATGATACCAACTATCAAATAGTGATTCTGAAAGATAATCTGGCATGTTTCTTGTGTCAATCTTCATAATAATTAAAGCTCCTTTTATTTATCATAAAATTTGTAACAATACCATATAATATGGTCTAGTTCACTCTTAGTTAATGGTGTTGTTTGAGTTTTATTGACCTCGTTTAATAAAGCATCTAGTAACAAAAATAATTCCTCATAATTTAATGATTCTCTATGATTCATTATAGTCAAATCAGGGTATTTTTTATTAGGATATTTATTTTTCCAATCAACTTTCCAATCAACCTTGTAATAATCTAGATAGTATGGAAGCATGCTTCTAATATAATAATCATTAATGAAATATTTATCTTTAAAGCCCATGTATTCAGCCATATATTTACAAATTTTGCTCGAAAGACTTTTGATATTTCTCGTACTTTGCTTATTTATGTCATCAACTAATGATATATCTCCCTTAGATAACCTTGTAGTGAAGTTATTTGAAGGGTTAACAATATAATCTATTATATTATCAAAATCAGCTTTATAAAATCTTCGAACTTGCGTGGAATTTTCAAAATCAATCATTATAAGCACTGCTTTCCATGCATTTTTATCCGTGTTTGGAAAAGCACCTCCATTTTGATTACAATAATGTTTGTATATCATTTGAGAAAAAGGTATATAATTATCCTCGATTAATTTTTCTATAATATTAGAATTATCTTTAGTTAATTTAACAATATTTTTAGTGTAATCCATATCTAAATGATTGTCTTGAACCAATTTAGCAAGATCTTGATGTAACTCTAATGGCTTTTTATATCTAATTTGTATAATCATACTACCCCTTTTTATTTTTAATATTAAAAAATCTCTTTCTATTTCAATTATAACAAATTTTAATGTTATATCATAGCTGCACTATTATTCTTATTTTCACATTCGTGGAGTTTTATAAACACCTAGACATTTATATCTAATCATTTAAAAAACAGATTGACTCTAAATCAATCTTTTAAGAGTATCATTTTGATACAATGCACAAAAGGTATACCCATATGTTTAATTAAAACAATTCAACTTTATTCAATAAAAAATCAATGAGTCTACAATGCATTATTCCCTCCTCATCATAAAAGGTTGTAGGAATATCATTTCTTATCACTATTTTTTTAAAGAAATCCGCGGTAAGTTTTAATGAATCAAGTTTCTCCTTCTTTTTTTGTTCATCTATTCTAAATGCAGATTGGATATAAATTTTCTTATCAATATTATTAACTACAAAATTGATTTCTTTTAATTTTTTATGATTATTGCTTCTATCTTCGACTACGCCTATATCAACAGAATATCCTCGTCTTATAAGTTCGTTATAAATGATATTTTCCATGATGTATCCATAATCGATTTGTCGATAGTTTAATCGAATATTTCTAAGTCCTATATCAGTATAATAATATTTATTGGGATAATCAAAAAATCTTTTTCCTTTCACATCATATCTTCTTGCCTCGGAAATAAGGAATGCATCCATGATATGTTTCAGATATTTTGTTATAGTATCATCAGATATTTTACTTGATGCTTTGGTATTGATCGCTCCGGTAATTTTATTGGCGTTAGTTAAAGAACCAATAGAGGATGCTAAATAATCTAGTAGTTCTTCTAAAACATCTTGTCTTTGCACTTTTGCGTGTTCAACTAAATCTTTTATATAAATTTCATCGTATAGATTTTTTAAATATGTTCGTTTTTGTTGATCGGTTGATTCATTGATAAGTCCTGGCATACCACCATAAAGCATATATTCATCTAATGCTTCACTTATTATTCCACCTCGATAAGAGTAAAATTCTTCAAAAGAAAATGGATATACTTTTATTTGACTTGATCTTCCACGAAATTCTGTAGCAATATCACTTGAAAGCATTTTTGAATTACTCCCTGTAACATAACAATCAAGATTAGAATAGCCTTTTAACTCATTTAACATATCGTATATACTTACTTCTATTTCACTTTCTTTATCAATCATTTTTTTGGTAAGTTGAACCTCATCGATAAAAAGATAATATTGTTCATTTTTTTCTTTAACGATATTTTCTACATAATCACAAAGAAAAAATGGATTTCTAAATTGATAAAATTTTCGTTTATCAAGTTCAATTTCTATTATGTGATCTTCATTAACTCCAGAGGAAAGTAAATATTCTTTGAATAAATTAAAAAGAAGTGTTGATTTTCCTCCTCGTCTAATTCCTGTAATTACTTTAATTTCTCCATTCCACATTTTTTCAATGATTTGCTTTAAATAAAAATCTCTTTTAATCATAATTTTCTCCTTCCCCTAGAATGTTAAGGCATTTCTGTCGTAAGTTTCGACTATATAATATAAAAAAATAGAGAAAAAAAACAAGTAGATAACACGATAATTATTCTAAAGTTAGTACATTTATGTCCTAAGTTTCGACACCTATCGCTATTTAGTACAATAATTAAGGAAAAAGTATGATAAAAAGAGATGTTAATTATCCCCTTAATATTTATCTTTTTTATGAAAGTAACCAATCAATTAAGTTCATTGATTTAATCCCGTCATAAACATTATTTATGTCTTTATCCATGGATAATACTATTTTTTCGTAATTATCAGGAATTTTTCTAAGTGGTGTAAGTTCTCTATTTCTTACCTCTTCACTATTCATACTTTCAGTTACTTGTATATAGATTTTATCAGTTGTTTTTGTGGCAACAAAATCTACTTCATTATTATCTATTTTTCCAATTGCTACATCATATCCTCTTCGCAAAAGTTCAAGATAAACTATATTTTCTATAACGTGTCCTCGATCGCGGTCTCTTAAGCCAAGTAAATAATTACGTAAACCAATATCAACAATATAATACTTGCTTAGAGTTCTTAAGAGTTCTTTTCCTTTAATATCAAAGCGTTTAATTTCATAGAAAAAATAGCTTTCAAGCAAAGCATTAATATATGTATAAACAGTATGACTACTTGGCTTACCTTGATTAGCATCTTCAAAAAGACCTTCATTATTCAGTACATTACCTATATTAGAAATGGAAATATTGCTACCTATATTGTCGACTAAATAAAGAATGATTTTTCTTAATAAAAAGGCATCAGTTATTCTTTTTTGTTCTCGACGCTTTCCCCTTTCTAAAATATCTTTTACAACAACCGTAGAATATATTCCATCAAGAATAGTAAATGCTTTATCTTGTTCTAAACCAACATCTGCAATTCCTGGCATTCCCCCGAATTGCATATAAATATGAAACAATTGTTCAAGAGTGTATAGTTCATCATTTTTTGATTTTGCATATTTCATTTTCAAAGCATTTTCTTTTATCTCAAAATTATGGAAATCAAGAAATTCTTTAAATGATAAAGGTAACATTTTAATTTCAATGTATCTACCAGATAAATAGGTTGAATAATCAGAAGATAATAAATAGGCATTCGATCCAGTGACATAAATATCACAATTAAAATCCACTCTAAAACTATTGATAACAACTTCCCATGAATTGATACGCTGTAATTCATCAAAGAAAAGATACATTTTTTTGCCAGGAACAATTCTTTCTTTAACATAAGAATAAATATGATCAGTATTCATTTTTTGAAATTCATAGGACTCGAAATTCATTTCGATAATTTGATTATCTTCTATACCTGTTTCTTTTAAGTACTGTATCATCAGTTTCATAAGACTTGATTTTCCACATCTTCTTATTCCAGTTATCACTTTAATTGGTTCAGTATCTTTAAAACATATCAACTTATTTAAGTAGTAATCTCTTTTTTTTAAAGTGTGATTTGGATTCATTATTAAACACCTCCACATTGATTTTATTATACTACCATTTTTAAAAAAGTTAATACTTTATGCACTAAAGTGCAAAAACTTTTATTTTTTTTACTTTTTTTGCATTTTGGTGCACAATGTTGATGTGCTTGTCTTTAACACAGGGAAAAGGTGAATTCTTTTTTTAACTCCATAAAAAAAGACTGATACTATAGCATACTTATCTGCGTTTATATCAATCTAATTAACTCATCCTGGCGTGAGTATGCAGATTTGAACTGCAGGCCTGTCGCTTAGGAGGCGACCGCTCTATCCAGCTGAGCTATACCCACATGAAAGCAAAAGAATTGTAACAAATTCTCTTGTTTATTTAAAGTACTACAAAAAAGAATATGCTAAAGAATTGGATAATTGTGCCAAATAAAACAAATAAATGAAAGATGGAATGCATCCATTTTTTCGATTTACCTACACCATATAATATCGCCCCGAGAGTATAAAAAACACCCCCAATGAGCATTAAAATAAAACCAGGTAACCCCATCACATCGATAGTAGGCTCTATAGCTATTAAAATAGACCAACCCATAATTAAATAGATTACTTGAGAAAGTAGTTTAATCACTTTCCAATGCATATTAATGGCATTAAAAGTGATACCTAAAAAAGCACATACCCAAATTAAGATTAATAAAATCAAAGCATAATCAGGAGTATAATGACCAATTTTTAACCCCATTACTAAAAAAGGAGTATAAGTACCTGCGATTAAAAAGAAGATTGTACAATGATCTAAAATTCTAAATACTCTTTTCGCAGTCATTTTTGGGGATAAAAAATGATATAAGGAAGACATCGTATATAAAGTAATTACACTAAGCCCATAAATGACACAAGAAAAGATTTCCCATCCCGTATGATGATTTAATGAGGCAAAAGTCGTTGTTAAAACTAAAATAACAATGCCTAAAGCTCCCCCGACGATATGGGTGACAGCATTAAAGATTTCTTCTCCTTTACTATAACGAGGTAATTCTTGAATCATTATTCACCTCGAACTTGATGATAGATTTGCTTAGCTTTAGTTTCATCGATTAAATTTTGAATTATTGTAAGCGCAAAGGGTTCTACGTAAAATACAGATTTTGCAGTGATAAATGGTTTATCTAGAGCAATGAGACCATCATCTACTTTATCTGCTCCAAGCATTTCTTTTTCAAAACCAGGAAAACAATTATATTTTTTTCCTTTCATGATTCCTAATCGACCAAATAAAGATGGCGCAGCACAAATAGCGAAAAGCCATTTATTCGCATTATAAAAATATAAAATTGTATCATCTACTTCTTTTTTTCTTAACGTAGTATAAGAAGCTTTTCCTCCTGGAATAAAAAGGAAATCAAATTCTTCTAAATGCACATCTTTTAAAAAGCAATTGGCTTCTACTTTCATATGATCTTGGCTTTCAACAAGTAAAGTAGGCATGATTGAGGCTTTAATCGTTTCTATTCCTGCTCGAAAAAGATAATCACAAGGAATTGTCATTTCTCCTATTTCAAAACCATCTCCAAGAAGTACTAATCCTTTCATTATTGATTCCCCCAGGTCTTTAATAATTCACTTAATATAGAAGATACCATTTGGGCATTTGCTTTTCCTTTGGACTTTTTCATAGCTTGCCCAATTAAAAATCCCAAAGCTCGATCTTTTCCTGCTTTAAAATCGTTCACCGATTGGGGATTTTCATTTAACACTTCAAGACATAAAGCTTTTAATTCATCTTCATTAGAGTTTTGTTTTAAGCCTAATCTTTCAATGATGATACTTGGTTCTTCTTCTTTTTCACACATCGCTTCAAAGACTTTTCTTCCTTGAGCGTAAGATATTTCTTTACGAGCAATAATCTTTAATAAACTTGTTAATAATTTAGGATTTAAATGAAAATCTTCACTTTTTTGTCCTCTTTTATTTAAATACGCCATGACCTCTACAAGTAAGAAGTTCCATAGGGCTTTGGCATCGTCATCATATTTTAAGCATTCATCAAAATATAAAGTTAAATTACGATCCTGAACCATTTGTAAAGCTTCTTGTAAACTTAAGCCTAACTTTCTATAACGGGCAATTTTACTTTCTGCAAGTTCAGGAGTAGTAGAAATGGCATCATGAACAAATTCATCGGATATTTTAATCGGAGGAATATTGGGTTCTGTAAAATATTTATAATCCACGGCATCGGTTTTTTTACGCATTAACATCGTTTCTCTTCTTGTTTCATCATATCGTCTTGTTTCTTGTTCTACGACACCCTTACTTTCTAAAATGGCTGTTTGTCTTTTAATTTCATAATTGATTGCTTTTTCAACATTCGAGGTAGAATTTAAGTTTTTAATTTCTACTTTGGTACCTAAAACATCACTATTTTCAGGGCGAATAGAAACATTGACATCACAACGAAGGGAACCTTCTTCCATTTTTCCATCGCTCACATCACTATAGATAACAATACTTCTTATGGCATCAACATAACGACTAGCTTCTTCGCCCGTATGCATATCTGGACAAGAGACGATTTCAATTAAAGGAGTTCCTGCACGATTGTAATCTAATAAAGAACAATCGGATAAATGAAGTTGTTTACATGTATCTTCTTCCATATGTAAACGTTCGATACGAATATGATGAATTTCTCCATCAATTTCGATATCTAAATACCCATTGCTACCGATAGGTCTTCTTTGTTGGGTGATTTGATATCCTTTTGGTAAATCACTATAGAAATAATTTTTACGATCAAACCAAATCTCTTGATCAATCTTCATATGTAAAGCATGAGATACACGGATGGCGTTTCTGACTGCTTCTTCATTAACTATCGGTAACGCGCCTGGAAAGCCCATATCTACAGGAGATACTTTGGTATTGGTATCTTCACCAAAGACATTCGCAGAACTGGAAAACATCTTACTTTTTGTTTTCATTTCTACGTGGATTTCTATACCAATTGTAGCAATATAATTCATTTATTTTCTCCTTTCTATCGAAAGATTTTTTAAACCTAATTTTGCTTCTAAATAATAGGCGATATTAAAGACAGTTTGTTCATCAAAAGCTTTTCCTGTTACATTTGCGCCATAGGGAAAACCCTTATCTAAACCAATCGGTAAAGATAAAGAAGGTAATCCTCCAAAATTAGCAATCGCTAAATGATTTTCAGCGATTAAATAATCTTCATCTTTCCGATTATCTTCACTTACAAAGGGATTACGAATCTTTCCTGAACATGGGGCATAAAGGACATCATATTCACTTAAGATTTCATTTACTTTATTGACGATAATTCTTCTTGCTTTTTGTGCCATTAAGAATAATTCTTCTTGATTTTCTTTAAATAAAGAATAACTACCTATGACAAATCTTCGCTTAATAAATTCCCCAAAACCTTGAGTTCTAGCTTTCATCATCACTTCTTGGTAGGTTTTTTCCCCTCCAACACGAGAGCCAAATTTAATGCCATCTAAATTTGCATTATTACTTGTAGCCTCCGCGCAAGATAAGACAAAATACGTCCCATATATAGCACTTAATAATTCTTTATCTAGGGAAACATAGTCTACTATTGCTCCTCCTTCTTTAAAAATTTCTAAAGTTTTTAAGAAAGTAGATTTAATTGTTTCATCATGAATAGCATCAAAGATTTCTTGAATAATAGCAATCTTTTTACCTTTGATATCTTGACTTAATGATTCAAGATATTTTTTTCCTTCTTTTCTTGAAGAAGTCATATCTAATTCATCATGACCTTCAAGAAGTTCTAAAGCCACGCATGCATCCTCGACAGAACGGGTAAAATATCCGACATGATCCATAGAAGGGGCAAAAGGAAATAAGCCATATCGAGAAATTCTTCCCCAGGATGGTTTCATTCCTACTAGACCAGCATAAGATGCAGGTTTACGAATCGAATCTCCTGTATCACTACCTAAAGCAAATGGGACAATAGCCGAGGCTACACTAGATGCAGATCCACAGGATGAACCTCCAACCATATACGTATGACTAGGATCATAAGGATTATAGGTAATCCCTTTATGACCTGACACCCCACTTCCTCCCATAGCGAGTTCATCAAGCGTTGTTTTTCCAATTAATATAGCTTTCTTTTCTTTTAATTTTTTTATCACTGTCGCATCAAAAACTGGAACATAATCTTTTAAAATATCACTTGATCCTGTAGTTAAAATTCCTTTTGTAGAAAAATTATCTTTAGCTACATAAGGAATTCCCCAAAAGGGATTATCTTTTTCTGGTTCACTTAATGATTTAGCAAATTCTAAAGCTTCTTCTTCGCAAATGGTTTCAAAAGCATTGGTATCATCTTTTTTTGCTTTTTCTATCGCATCTTTAGTTAATTCATAAGGAGTTACTTTTTTATTTACTAATAATTCATGAAGTTCAAGAATGGTTTTATCCATATAACTCATTTTAATTCACCACCTTTGGAAGACGAATTTGATCTCCGAATACGTCTTTTGCATTTTTTAATGCTTCTTCTTTGGATAAAGATGGCTTTACTTCATCTTTTCTTAACGTAACTCCATCGATAGGAAAAGGAAAAGTCATGGGTTCAACATCTTGTATCCCCTGAATTTTTCCAATATGAGCAAATTGATCTTGGACGATTTTAAATTCTTGAAGAAGGGTTTCATATTCTTCTTCTTTCATTTCAAACATCAAGTTATTTGCGCAATTTTTAATGAGTTCTAAGGTAACTTCTTTCATTATGAATTTCCTCCATTTCTAGCATTTTCTAACTCTTTTAAAAAGCTTTCTTCATCAAGTGTTTTAATATTGAATTTTTGTGCTTTATCTAGTTTACTACCTGCCTCTACACCATAGATCACTAAATCTGTAGCTTTCGAAACAGATGAAGTAACTTTTGCTCCATATAATTCAAGAGTTTCGGTAGCTTCTTTTCTTCCCATCGAAGAAAGAGTGCCTGTTAAAACAATCGTCTTTCCTTTAAAGAAATTATCATATTCTCTTTTTGCTTGACCTAAATATTCCATATTCACTCCAAGTTCTTTTAATTTTTGAATTAAGGCGATATTTCTTTCTTCTTTAAAGAAGCTATAAATCGAATGGGAAGAGATTTCCCCGACATCACGAATACTTAATAAATCTTCTTCACTAGCATTCATTAAATTATCTAAATTTTTAAAATAAATGGCTAAGGTTTTAGCAAGTTTTGCTCCAACTTCTTTAATTCCTAGACCAAATAATAATCTTTCTAAAGAATTCTTTTTACTATCTTCGATGGCATCAAGAAGTTTTAATACACTTCTTTCTCCATATCCATCTAATAACATAATCTCTTGAGCGTATTCTTTTAAATGATAGATATCTACGATATTTTTTAAAAATCCTTGATTGAAGAATTGTTCGATATTTTTATCTCCAAGACCTTCAATATCCATTGCATCTTTAGAGGCAAAATGGATTAATCCTTCAATATTTCTTGCTTCACAATGGATATTTGGACAAAAATGCATCGCATCTTTTTTAATTAAGGGGGTATGGCAAATCGGACATTCCTCGATCATTTTAAAGGGAAGTTCATCCCCTTTTCTTCTTGAAGGAAGAGGGGATACCACTTCAGGAATCACATCTCCTGCTTTACGAATAGAAACATA
Source organism: uncultured Bacilli bacterium (assembly GCA_947626895.1). GTDB lineage: Bacteria > Bacillota_I > Bacilli_A > RFN20 > CAG-449 > CANRPC01. The sequence continues at coordinate 6,530 of CANQTY010000016.1, read as the reverse complement.
ATCTCCAATTCTTATATCTTTTGAAGCGACAAAATCTTCATTATGTAAAGTCGCTCGAGCAATCATGCTTCCTTGTACCCTTACAGGAGATAAGACAGCATTCGGAGTAATTTTTCCTGTTCTACCTACCGTAAAAATAATATCTTCAAGTTTTGTAATTACTTCTTCAGGAGGAAATTTATAAGCAATAGCCCATTTTGGCGTTTTTGCCGTATAGCCTAAAATAGGATAATATTTTAAATCATTGACTTTAATAACAATGCCATCAATATCATAGGCTAAAGTCTTTCTTTTTTTTGTATATTCTGCAATATAGGCTAAAACTTCTTCCACGCCTTTACAAATTCTACGTTCAGGATTTGTTCTAAATCCTAAAGAAGTTAAATAATCTAGGGAATCGGAATGCTTTTTAAAGCCATATTTTTCCGCGTCTACAAAATAATACCAATAAGCATCAAGACCTCTTTTTGAGGCTATAGATGAATCGAGTTGTCTTATGGATCCTGCGGCAGCATTTCTTGCATTAGCAAGAAGTTCCTCGCCATTTTTCTTTCGTTCTTCATTTAAACGAGATAATGAGGCTAAAGGCATATATACCTCGCCACGAATTTCAAATTCTCTTGTCTCTTTACTTTTTAATGGGATAGAACGGATGGTTTTAATATTTGAAGAAACATCTTCCCCGACCACGCCATCTCCACGAGTCGCAGCATATAAAAATTCCCCTTCATCATAAGTGATGGACATTGCTAAACCATCGATTTTCATCTCACACATGTATTCGACTTCATCGACATGAATGGTCTCTTTAATCTTTCGATCAAAATCACGAATATCATCACTAGAAAAAGCATTTGCTAAAGATAACATCATGCGTTTATGCTTAATTTTATTAAATGAAGAGACGACTTCCCCGCCGACACGCTGGCTTGGGGAATAAGGGGATATCCAATCAGGATGATTTTTTTCAATCATCATGAGTTCCCCCATCAAGCGATCATATTCTTGATCACTTACCGATGGAGCATCATTTACATAATATTCTTGATTATAACGGTTTAATAACTCGATGAGTTCTTCCATTCTTTGTTTTTCGTCCATAGTGTGTCCTTTCTATACTTTATGAATCATAAAATGTGAAGCAATTAATGTCTTCTTCCCAAATTTAGGGTTTTTAAATTCTACGATGATATAGGTGGTATGTTCATTAATAACATTCAAAACGACCCCTACACCAAAAGTATCATGCATAATTTTATCACCGACATTCCATTCTTTAATATCATTGGTTGCGTGCATTTGTACATTTTCTTTCTGTTTACGATATTCATCCCATTCATTTTTATTTTCATATCGTTTTAAAGGATTTGTATATTGAATTCCACTTTCTTTAATAAATCTTGATGGTGTAGCTTTTCTTTCTGTTGCGATATTATAGTCTTCATCACTTGTAATATATAATCTTTTTTTAGCTCTAGTAAAGGCAACATAAGCAAGTCTACGTTCTTCTTCTATGCCATTAAGTGAGTCCTCAATCGCGCGATATGAAGGGAAAATTCCTTCACAAAGGCGATAGATAAAGACATTTTCAAATTCTAATCCTTTCGCGGTATGTACAGTCATTAATAAGACATAATCTCCATCTTTTACTTCATCTTGTGCGCTTTGTAAAATACAATTGCCCATGAATTCATCAAAGGTGGGGTTATCTTCTTCTTCAAAATAACGTGTCATCATCGCAAAGAATTCATCGATATTTTCTTTACGTTCATCTTTTGTACTTTCATCGATATTTAATTCATCATCATAATGTAGCTGATCTAAAAGATTTTCTAAAATTAAAGGAGTCATCTTCACATCTTTCGTATTTAATTCTTTCCTTGCATTTTCTAAAATATTGACCATTTCTTTTAGTATTTGACTCTTTTTTATAGGAAGAGGTAATTCTTTACTTTCTAAAACATATAAATATAAAGATTGAGAGGCCTCATTTGCGCCATGAATTAAATCTTCTAAACTTTTTTGTCCAATTTGTCTTCTTGGAACATTGATAATACGAGAAAAGGCGATGTCATTAATAGGGTTAATTAACAAAGAAAAATAAGCCATTATATCTTTAATTTCTTTTCTTTGAAAGAATTTTAATCCCCCATAAATTTGATAAGGAATATGTAAAAGATTTAATTGTGATTCTAATTCTCTAGATAAGTAATTAGCGCGATATAAAATGGCAATATCGTGATATGGGGTGCCTTTTTGATGAAGTTCATCAATAGTATTTACAATATTCGAGGCACATTCTGAAGAATTTCTGCCTTTATAATAAAAGATTTGCTCTCCCATTTCATTTTTTGAAAATAAATCTTTTTTAACTCTTTCTTTATTATGAGCAATTAAACGATTCGAGACGTTTAAAATATTTTGTGTAGATCGATAATTTCGGTCTAAGATAATCGTCTCTACTTTGGCTCCAGGAAATAAAGAAGATAAAGTCTTTTCAATATTTAAAATGATACGATTATTGGCCCCACGCCAGGTGTAGATTGTTTGATCAGGATCTCCAACGACATAAAGTTCTGTTCTTGGGGATAAAAGCAGGGTAATTAAATGAAATTGTACATCATTAATATCTTGAAATTCATCCACGAGAATATGGGAGATGAAGCGTTGATAATTTTTTTGTACACCGTTTTTTGTGTCTTCTAAAATATCGATGGTTTTTAATAATAAATCATCAAAATCAAAAGCATACATCTTCTTTAATTTTTCATCATATTTACTAAAAAAGTAGATAAATTCTTTAATTTCTCGATTTGGTGTAGTCATATCTTTTACATCATCATATTGTAAACCATCACTTTTTTTAGAAGAAATCCATGCTAAACACTTATGAATTCGAGAATCATTTCTAGAATAGCCTAATTCTTGAAAGATATCCTTCATCACTTTTAAAGTATCATCTTCATCAAGAATCGTAAAATTTTTGGGATAATCAATATGATGACATTCTTTTCTTAAAAATCGTGCACACCAAGAATGGATGGTACATAAAGCCATCGAAGAGGTGTTTTCCACCATTTGTTGGACACGTTTCCTTATCTCCCCGGCGGCTTTATTTGTAAATGTAATGCCTAGAATTCCTGAAGGTAAAGCTAGTCCATTTTCTAATAAATAGGCAATACGGTATGTTAAAACACGCGTCTTACCTGAGCCTGCGCCAGCGATAATCCGTGTATATTGAGCGCTTGTTTCTACACCCTTTCTTTGGTTTTCATTTAACGATGATAAATCCATATAAATCTCCAAAAAAATTATAGCATGATTAAAGCCAAGAAGGAAAAGAAATATCGCAATTTTTTAATGTCTCTTTCCTAAAGGAAAGAATGGAAAAAAGCGATAATTTTTTCACTTCCTTTCCATTCGTTTTGAATGACCTTCTCCGCGATTAAAAAGAGATGAGGAACAATCGAAAAATCAATGTCTTCATATAAAGACACACCTATATTATCGTGAGTTTCACCTTTTTTATAAGTGATATCGATGAAATTTAAATAATATAAAGGATAAGGGAAATCTAAGTGATTTAAGATGAGTTTCACATCTCGACAAGCCATACATCCATCTAGATAAACAAAAACATAATAACTTGCTTCTTCTTGAGTGAAAAATTCATCTCCTTTGATATTGATGATTTCTTTTTCACTAAGGAAAGTTTCTTTGCTAGTAAAACTAATTTGACTAGCAAAAGAACTAGATGGGGTAACATTTTTACAGCCCACCAAAAAGAATAAAAGCACTACTAAAAAATTTTTTCTCATAAAAACCTCCTACATATATATAAATAGGAGATTCAAAAATTAATTGGTAAAAAATAATAAACTTTTTAATAAATTATCTAAATCATTAATTCGATTCTTCCCTAAATGAAGGGTGATATTTCCTACTTCATGATCTTTTAAATAAGGATAAAGGATTTGATTAACATTTGTATATCCTTTTCCAGCTTTAAATAGATATCCTCCAAGTTCACGAATATAGATATCTTCATCACACCCTGATAAATAACCTTCACTTAAAGTAGTATCATAGGTAATATTTTCGTTATCAACATGTAAAAAATGCGAAATTTTGATATCGTTTCCTTCATTTAAAATAATATTTACTAAAGCATGAGAGTTATATAGATGAATTAAATTATCATTAACACTTGCTTCTTTTTTTATATATTCAAGCTGTGTTCCAGTGGGAAAGATATTATTAAATAAAGCTTTATCTTCTTCTTGATCATATAAAATAGCTACATCATGACGATTATTTTCTAAAGCATAAGCAATGCGCACGCTAATTAATAAGGCAGGTGAAGAAGATTTACTTTTCATTTCAATCACTTTTCTTGTTCCATTTTGTATCGAGGTATATAAAGTTTCATAAATTCCCTCTTGTGATTCAATCTTTAAGGGCCTTTTTTCTCCTTTCCCTTCCCAAAAATAAGGATAAACAATATAATCGCCTTTTGGTAAAGAAAATAAGGGTATACCATAATTCATCGCATCTTTGGTATTTTCATAAACTAAGTTACTTGAAAAAGAAATATCGCCCGCTAAATCGCGTAATGTATAAGTTTCAAAAGAAGAAAAGCCATCATTTTCTAGCATATTTGGTGTGCTACTAAAATGAAGATATCCTCCATAAATTCCATAATCATAGGCATTCGTAACTAAATAATTTCCTGCTTCGTCTCTATCAATCGCGTCATTATATTTTACTAAAGAATCTTGTTTAGACATGCCATTGATAGAAAAAACTTCTTGATTATCACTATTAAAATACGTGTTATAGATTTCCACGACTGAATCAGAAATAAAATATAAAAGATAACATCCTAAAAGGGCATTGAGGATGATTAAAATCGCCCGAGTCCAAGTTCTTTTTCTTTGTTTCTTTTTTAATTCCTTTTCAGGGGATTCATTTATTTCTTTTGGATTAGAATCAATGATTTCCTCGGATTCATCTTTTATTTCTTCGCTTTTTTCTTCTTTTTTCTTTTTAAAAAACACGATTAATACTCCAAATTACGATACGTTCTTGGAAAACAAGACACATCTCGAATATTTTCAATTCCTGTAATAAACATCAAGAAACGTTCAAAGCCAATTCCAAAGCCTGCATGCTTACAGCCTCCGAATCTTCTTAAATCCATATACCATTCATAGCCTTCAAGTTTCATATGACGTTCTTCCATTTTACGTTTTAAAATATCATAACGTTCTTCACGTTGAGAACCTCCGACGAGTTCTCCAATTCCTGGAACTAATAAATCAACCGCGGCAACAGTCTTTCCATCGTCATTTTCTCGCATATAGAAAGCTTTTAAATCTGATGGATAATCCGTTAAGAAAAGAGGACCTTTGGTGATTACTTCTGTAAGATAACGTTCATGTTCACTTTCTAAATCCATGCCCCATTCAATACGGGGATTTTCAAAATGATGACCATCTTGTACTGCTTTCTTTAAATATTCGATTCCTTCAGTATAAGTCATCTTTTTAAATGGAGATTCGATAATCTTTTTTAAACGTTCGATAATTCCTTTGCTCACAAATTGATCAAAGAAAGCCATTTCTTCTGGTGCATTTTCTAAAACATAACGGGTGCAATAGACGATACAATCTTCGATTAAAGCCATATCATCTTCTAAATCTGCAAAGGCGATTTCAGGTTCAATCATCCAAAATTCCGCGGCATGGCGTGTAGTATTGGATTTTTCTGCACGGAAAGTAGGACCAAAAGTATAAACATCACGGAATGCCATACAAAAAGCCTCTACTTGTAATTGACCAGTGACGGCAAGAGATGCTTTTTTACCAAAAAATGCTGTTGGATCTTTTTCATCTGTTAAAACTTGAAACATTTCTCCAGCTCCTTCCCCATCTGTCGAGGTGATTAAAGGCGTATGTACATAGACAAATCCTTGATTTTGGAAGAATTCATGGATTGCCATGGATAAAATTGAACGCACTCTAAATACCGCATTAAAGGTATTTGTTCTTGGCCTTAAATGCGCAATAGTTCTTAAATATTCAAATGTATGTCTTTTCTTCTGTAAGGGATAATCTTGATCACAAGTTCCTAAAATAAGGATTTCCTCTACTTGAATTTCAAAAGGTTGCTTATTTTGGGGTGTTAAAACAAATTTTCCCTTCACTTGTAAAGATGCTCCACTTAAAAGATGGGAGACTTCTTCTACATTTTTTAAATCCTTATTATATACAAGTTGAGCGTTTTTAAAATATGTTCCATCATTGAGTTCGATAAAACCAATCGAACCATTATCACGATTCGTACGAATCCAACCCTCTAAAGCGATATCATCGATGGAATCTTTTAATATATCGTCTCCATAAAGACAAGCTTCATAAAGCTCGCGGATGGTTTTAAATTCATACATAAACTAGTTCTCCTTTTTCTAAGCTCAATTATACTATTTTCACTAAAAAAGAGATAGACTTTTCAAATATTTTGTTTAGCTA
>CANQTY010000015.1 GCA_947626895.1 uncultured Bacilli bacterium | reverse complement strand
TAATAAAATAACTCATTTAAAACTTTTTATTTTATAAAAACTAGACTTTGTAAGGGCTATGTGATGGAGACCTATATCATTTTCCTTTTAAATTAGATAAAAATGCTATATAATAATGAACGAAACAAGTTGAGAAATTGTTTTAAAGGAGATTTATTAACCATCAATATGGACCCTTCGCAGCCGATATTACCTATCATATTAATTATTATTTTAGTTATCTTATCCGCATTCTTTTCATCTTGTGAGACAGCCTATACTTCCGCGAATAAAATTCGCCTTAAGACTCTTGCAGACGATGGAAATAAAAAAGCCTCTAAGGTATTAGCATTCTTAGATAAATACGATCGTTTTATTTCAACGGTCTTAATTGGAAACAATATCGTTAATATTCTATCCACTTCATTATCTACTGTTTTGTTTGTGAATTTAGTAATTCAACAAGGCTGGGGTGATGATGGTCTTGGAACGACTTTAGCAACGATTATTATGACCGTTGTTATCTTGATTTTCGGGGAATTTATTCCTAAAGGATTAGCAAAAAACTTCCCTGAATCTTTTGCTATGTTTTATTATCCTTTTATTCGCTTTTTATCTTATGTCTTTTTACCTTTCTCTGTCATCTTAGAAAGCATTCAAAAACTATTTATGAAATTTATTCATAAACGGGCTGAAAATGAAACAATTACTGAAGATGAATTATTAACCATCATCGATGAAATTGAAGAAGAAAATATGATTAAGCCTTATGAAAAGAATTTAATTTCTAATGCGATTAAGTTTGATGATATTGAAGTTAAAGACTTAGTTACACCAAGAAATAAAATTACAGGAATTGAAGTAAACGATCCTGTATCAAAAATTCATGCCGTTTTTAAAGATTCTCGATATTCCCGTTTACCAGTGTATAAAGAAACACTTGATAATATTATTGGTATTTTAAATGAAAAAGATTTCTATCAAGCCATCATGGACAATCCAAAAGAATTTAAAATTCAAGAAATTATGCAACCAGTACATTTCTTCCATGATGATGCCAAAATATCGATTGTCTTTCATCAATTTAAAGAAAGTAAATTCCATATGGGTATCGTTTTAGATTCCTTTGAAGGTACTTTAGGTATCATCACTTTAGAGGATATTCTTGAAGAACTCGTCGGAGAAATCTATGATGAATCTGATGAAATTATTGAAGAAACAAGAGAAATGCAAGAAGGTGAATATGTTACTTCTGGAAAAGAAAGTATTTTAGACGCTTTTGAAGTCATGGAAATTGAACCTGAAGAGGAAATGGAAAATCAAAGTGTAAACTCTTGGGTATCAGAAAAATTAAAGAAGATTCCCACTTCTGGAGATAACTTCCTTTTTGATGATGAATGGAAAGTAACCGTTTTATCGGCGAATAAAAAAGGTGCCACATCGGTACGTTTTGAGAAACTATAATGAAGCCTTTAGCAGATCTTTATCGTCCAAGTGAATTAAAAGATGTTGTAGGTCAAAAACATCTTCTTGGAACCAATGGAGTTTTAACTAAGATAATTGCCTCGAATAAAATTCCAAATATGATTTTTTATGGTCCTTCAGGGACGGGAAAAACTACGCTTGCCAGAATTATTGCTTCAAAAACAAATAAACGTTTTTATAGTTTAAATGCCACGAGCGCAGGAACAAAAGATATTAAAGAAATTTTAAATAGTCTAGGGGAATTAGAAAGTTTAAATGGAGTGCTTCTATATTTAGATGAAATTCAATATTTTTCCAAAAAACAACAGCAATCACTTTTGGAATGTATTGAAGATGGAAGTGTAACTTTAATTGCATCAACCACAGAAAATCCTTATTTTTATGTTTATAATGCAGTACTATCTAGATCGATTATTTTTGAATTTAAACCTGTTCCTACTTATGAAATAGAAAAGCATTTAAAAAATACAATTGAAGCTATTAAGCAAAAAGAAAATGTTCTTTTTGAAATTGAAAATGGTGTTTTAAATATCTTAGCTTCTTCCGCGGGAGGAGACGTAAGAAAAGCAATGAACTTTTTAGATACCTTGATTTTATCTTCGGATTTCATGCATAACACTTATATTTTAAATAAAGAACAAGCTTTACAAATCGCTTCATTACAGGGACATCATTTTGATAAAGATGGTGATGAACATTACGATACCTTATCGGCATTTCAAAAATCCATCAGGGGTAGTGATCCTGATGCCGCGATTTTTTATTTAGCACGTTTATTAAAAGCTGGAGATATTATTTCTCCCATACGTAGACTATTAGTTATTGCTTCAGAAGATATTGGCTTAGCTCATCCAACTGCTATATCTATTGTTAAGGCATGTTGTGATAGCGCTCTTCAACTTGGATTACCTGAAGCACGAATTCCTCTTAGTGAAGCAGTGATCTTTTTAGCTACCGCGCCAAAATCTAATAGTGCAATTACTGCAATTGATTTAGCCATGGAAGATGTCGCTAATGGAAAAGGAACAAAGATTCCTTTACATTTGCAAGATGCGCATTATGAAGGAAGCAAAGCTTTAGGACATGGATTAACTTATCTTTATCCCCATAGTTTTCCTCATCATTATGTAAAACAACAATATTTACCAGATGATATCAAAAATAAACATTATTATACTTACCAAGAAAACAAGGTAGAACAGCTTGCTAAAGCTTATTGGGATAATATTAAGAAGGATTCTAATGAATAAATTATTACTAATAACAGGGGATTTAGCCTCTGGAAAATCAACTTATGCCTTAAAATTATCTCAATATTTTCACATTCCTTATTTTGATAAAGACACCATTAAAGAGATTCTAGGTGATACAATCGGTTTTACTTCACGTGAGGAAAATCTTTCTTTATCCTATGCTACAATGCGCATAATGGAACATATCTTATCAAGATGTGCTTTAGAATCAAAAGATATTATTCTTGAGGCAAATTTTCGTAAAAACGATTTAGATAATATAAAAGAGATTGTTACTATGCATTCTTACGATGTTCTCCTTATTATTTTAAAAGGTGATGAGCAAATATTATTTGAACGATATCAAAAACGTTTAAAAGAATATCGCCATCCTGTTCATCAAATCGTAGAATTTAATACCTTTGATGGATTTAAGGCTTATTTAGATTCTCAACGTTTAGAAGAATATCCGTTTAAATCAATATTTATAGATGCCTCTAGCTTTGCTTATCAAGAGGATGAAAAATATAGAGCTTTAATTGAAGAATTCTTTAAAAAAGATTACAAATAAATTTCATTATATTCATCAAATCGCGCAAAAATAATCCCTAATTTTCCAGGAATTTTATGTTTTTTGTGAGAGATAGCATAAAATCCAATATGATTCCCTACCCAATTTCCTTTATTTAATAAAAATGGGATACCTAATCGATGATCTTGGATATAGATTTGTGCCCATAAATCTTTCACAGCAATTTTAATTTTGATAAGGTCTTTAAATTCATAATAGCGATTATTTTCAGGCAAGTTAAGCTTAAACACATGATCATACTTACTGAGTCGAATAGAAATATAAATATAAGGATTCCCCATGATTAAAAGACCTACTTCATCGCCTTTTTTCATCTTTTTTAAATCGATTGCAGTAGTCATAATAAAATCTTTTGAGGGTATTTTAATCGACACACAATTTTTAATTTTCTCTTTTTGATATGTATTTTGATATAAAGCGTTTAGCCAAATCATACGGTTTCTTTTTACAAAGCTATTTTTCGGAGGATTACACGGATATTGGTATTCCATAGGAAACTGATTATCATCAAAATAAAATCTTCCCTTAGGATATGGATACTCTTTTAAAAACATCTCGTGCTCTTTTACGGGTGCACCAGTATTTTCTCTTGGTGTTCCACATATTGGCCAACCATCAATCCAAGTCACTGGTTCAAGATGTAAGATTCTCCCTAAGCCTTCAACGTCTTGAAAATGATAAAAGACAAATTGATCCTTTTTATATTCCACAAGAGCGCCTTGATGAGGACCATTGATGGTATCGTCAAATCCTTTTAATATGATTTTTTCCTCGAATGGACCAAAAATTGATTTACTACGTAAAGCAAGTTGATAACCATTTTCTACACCTCCCGCGGGAGCAAGAATCATAATTTCATCTTTAAATTGATAACATTTTGGACCTTCAATCGTGGGATGAGAAATCGTTCCATCAAAAATAATTTGATAAGGTTCTTTTACTTTAGTTAATTTTTCATCAACTTCTATTAATCCTAATTTTGAATTAAAACCAATTCTTGATTTAATAAAAGCAAAAACTAGATATGTTTTATCCTTAATCCAAATAGGACAAGGATCTTCTATTCCTTTCGTTTTCCATATGCATCTAGGTTTAGACCATTTTTTTAAAGGGTCTTTAGACTCTACAACATAAATTCCTTCATCAGGAAAAGGTACTACAGCGTAATAAGTTCCCTTATGTTCTCGAATGGATGGTGCCCAAATGCCATGACCTAGATGAACGCTATTGTATTTTTTCATTGGCAATGTATTAAATAAATAAGAGACGAGCTTAAAGTGTACTAAATCTTTGCTATAGTAAAGAGGTAATCCTGGAACAAAATGAAAAGAACTGGTGATCATTAAAAACCCATCTTTATATGGGATGACATCAGGATCAGGACAATCAAATGTGCATATGGGGTTAAAAAACTTACTCATTTTTTAAAAAATTACTCGCTGTAAGAAGACCCTCTAAGGGCTCATTTTCTTTTCCATGTTCAGTTAAAAAAATCATGGCTAAACGTTTTTCACCCCTTCTTTTTACAAAGCTTTCTCTTAAATCGATAATGGGTAAATCCGATTTAACAAACATATAACGTTCTGAAGTATGTTCATTTAAAGAATAGTATGGATAGAAGTCTCTAATTCTAGTTTCAAAAGAAATCGATACGTTTTCATGTTTTAATAAAAAAGTATATAAAGTAGATTCAGAAAATACGCCTTTTACAATACCGTTTTCTAGAATTGGTGCGTGTGAGATATAATGTGTAGACATATAATGAATAACATCATGAACTTTACTATTTTCATTTACATAATAAATATCTTTTAAAGGAATCATAATATCTTTTGCTAATGTAGGATTTAATAAGATTTGGATTTCATTTTCTAGAAAAGATATGACTTCTTTACTGATATAAAAGGCATCTTGGGCATTGATTTTAGCTTCATGAACAAAAGTATTACGGATGTTTCTAATGCTTTCTAAGGTAAATCCTCTTTCACGAACATCCTCAAAAGAGGAATGCTTTAATTGATCTTCATAACGTTTTACACAAGAAGTCGTGCGATTATCAATATGATAATAATCTCTTAATAAAGCATCTAGGCGATTAAATAATTCCACAAATTCATCATTATAATCTTCCATAAAGTCCTCCAAGAGTCATCAAAATGATGCATTTTTTTGATACGTTTTAAGGGTTTTATATTTTTTTCGATAATGTAATCGTTATTTTTCTTTTGGTGACCAGTACGGGATTCGAACCCGTGGATGTCGCCTTGAGAGGGCGATGTGTTAAACCGTTTCACCAACTGGCCGTTACGTGGTTAATTAAACCACGATTAACCAAGAATTTCAAGTATTCTTGAAATCCTACGGCAAACTTCGTCTTTCTTTAAGACTCTTAATACATAATATAGATTTGGTGATTGTTTTGATGTTGTCATGGCAATACGCACAATTTCAGCAACATCTCCAACTTGACCGATATATTGATCTTTATTCGCTTTATAGATTTTGCCACTTTCCGCAAAGCCGTGACGTAAGCCTAATGTCTTTAAATTATTAAACCAAGTTTGTTCATCAACTTCATAATTTAAAGTATCTTTAAAATCGATTAAGACATCTTTAATCACTTTTTTATCAAAGTTTGGATTAAAAGGTAATTCATTTTCTTTTAATAATTTTTCATATTCATCTTGATAGAAGAAAGCATTCTTAGGATAGATTTCAGAAAATTTAATATAATCTTTTCTTGGATTTTCTTTTTCTCTTTCGATATTGACAATTTCCATGAAGAATTCAGGATTTTTTAATAAAATCTCTTGAAGCTTCGCATCGTTTTTCTTGGCATATTCTAGAGTTCTATTATAGACTTCTTCTTTTGTTAATTTTGCAATAAATTCTTTTGATAGATTTTGTAATTTAGATAAATCAAATAATGCTCCATCCAATGCCATCTTTTCAAATGTAAAGGGGAAATCTAAAAAACTTTTATCTTTGTTTTGATAAATCCATTCTTCAAAATTACTATTCGCAATCGTCATTAGATACGATAAAATAGCTTCTTTTGGATATCCTTCAAGTAAGAAAGAAGATACCGCGGCTTCTTTATCTTTACGTTTTGATAATTTACGTCTACTTCCATTATCGTTTTTCATAATGACAGGAAGATGCGCGTAACGTGGTGCTTTCCATCCCATAGATTCAAATAGTTCGATATGAATAGGTAAAGAAGATAACCATTCTTCCCCACGAATGACAATTGTTGTACGCATAAAGTGATCATCCACTAAATGTGCAAAGTGATAAGTAGGAAGTCCATCAGATTTATAAATAACGATATCTTGATCATTTTGGGAAAGATATAAATGACCTCTTACTAAGTCATCAACTTCAATTTTTCTTTCATGAAATCCTTTTGATTTAAAACGAATAACAAATGGTTCGCCGTTTTTAATCTTTTGATAAGCTTCATCCACACTTAAATTTCTGCATCTTGCATATTGGCGATAATATCCTGTGATGACACGATTTTTTTCTTGTGTTAAACGTAAAGCATCAAGTTCTTCTTTGGAACAAAAGCAAGGATACGCCATCCCTTTAATAAGCAAATCTTTAATGACGACTTTATAAATATCCGCACGTAAAGATTGAGTATATGGACCATATTCTCCTTTTTCGTGATCTCCAAAATATCCTTCATTTGGCACTACACCAAAAGCGATTAATTGATCCATTAATTCTTTTCCAGAACCCTCGATTTCTCTTTTGGTATCTGTGTCTTCAAGACGGGTATAAAACACCCCATGTGTTTGATTTGCCACTTTAAAATCCACTAAACTGGTAAATAAAGAACCCGTATGTAAAAATCCTGTTGGAGACGGTGCAAAACGGGTGACCTCCGCGCCTTCTTTTAAATTTCTTGGAGGAAATCTTTTTTCTAAATCCTCGACTGTTTCTTTCACTTCAGGAAAGATAAGTTCTGCTAAATCTAATGTAGTCATAATTTATATATTCCTTTCTATTTAATTGGTTCAATAAAGAATTTTCCATATACGTTATGGACATGTAAGACAGAAACAAATGCTTCTTGATCAATTGTACGAATAATTTTCATTGTCTTTTTAAATTCTCCATAAGAGATGTCCATATAAATAATTTTTTTAGAATCTCCATGATACGCTCCAGTAGCTTCTACTACAGTACAACCATGTGGAAGATTTTGAATTAATAATCCAGCCATGTCCGTTTTAGAAGTAATAATTTGTAATTGTAGTTTTTTATTTCTTAAACAGAATGTATCAATCACTCTTGAAGATACAAATAGATAAACAACGGTATATAAGGCTGTAACAGCATAGCTCCTAAAATCAGACAAGAAAGTAAAGGATAAAATAATCATGGTATTTACGAATAAAGAATATTTTCCCATAGAGGAATGCGTTTTTGAGGAAACGTATATAGAAATTACATCAATTCCCCCACCAGAATGACCAAGACGAACCGCTAAAGAAGTAGATAAACCAGTTAATAATCCTGCAAATAATGCTCTAGCTAAAAAGTCATCTGTCATAGAAAATATTTCTGTCCAATCTTGAGGAATGGCACTAATTAAAATTGAAACTAAAATAACATTGATAATGGAAAATATTGCAAATCTTTTCCCAATCTTGAAAAACGCTAGTAAAAATAAAGGGACATTAATTGCAAAATATAAAATCGATTGCATGAGATTATGTTGCTCAGGAGAAAAATGAATACCAAATACTTCTAATAATTTAATGAAAACTTGAGATAATCCAGATACACCGCCAGAAATTAAGGGTGTTACTAAATTTCCTGTCAAGGGATCAAGAATACTCGGGGCAACAAACGCACGGAATCCATAAGCAAATAAAAAAGCCGAAAGTAAAGAGCCTAGAAAAGTATAGGTATTAGTCAAGATAAAATTTAAGCGACGATGTTCTTCTAAATAATCTTTTGCTTTTTCACTGCGAGTTTCTTTTTCCATCATATTTATTCCTCTTACAAAACCATATATTATTTTAACAAATAATATAAAATAGTCTAGAAAAATAAAATGGTTTTATGCTTTTTAATAAGGATATTATCCTCATTTTAAATCTTGTATTTTAAAGAATAAATACGCACATATTTTCTATGAAAATTTTTAATTATTCACCTTGTTTATTTTCCTTTATAAGGAAAACAAAAAAACGTAAATCTTTATTGAAAACAGCCAGGTGAAATGCTATCATAATAACGTTACTTTTAGGGCATAACGTTTTTTGACGTTATTTACATGGAGGAAATATATGAAAAAAATACTCTCAGCCATAGGAAGATTTTTCGTAGGAATTTGGAATTGGATTAAAAATACTGCATGGGTTCAACCTTTGCTTATCGTTGGAGCAATTTTTGCTCTTATAATGTCGATTAGACCTATCGCAGATTGGATTACACAAATTACAAACGTAGAAACTACTTCAACATTCTATAGTGATCATAAAGTTGACTATAAAACTTTAATTGAAAAAATCGAAGGAACAAAAGATGCTGAAAACAAGGTCTTAATTGCTATCTATATCAAAGAGAAAAATGATACTTGTGAACAATGTGTTAATGCACAAAAACCCTTAGAGGGATTCTTCTCAGATGATCATAAAGATGTAGAAAAAGATCGTAGTTATGAAATCGTCGTTCTTGATATTGCCGAAGATGAATTCACTGAAGGAAAAGTTGACGACGCTGATTTAAAAGATATCTCCGACCACATTGAAGAATATAATCTTGATGAAGTTTGGGAATATGATATGTCCGACGAATTTAAAGGGGACGCTACGGTAAACGTCGCCGCAGATGACCCATTATCAACACCTGCTATCATGCGATATGAAGATGGAAATTGTGTCGGTATTAAAATGGGATATGCTTCAGATGAATATGATCAATTCAAACGCTTCTGTTATTATGATCCTAACACAGACTTTACAAAACAAAGTTAATCATTAAACCAGCAAAATGCTGGTTTTTTTCTGCATTGAAATAGCACTAAAAATAAACTAAAATAAGAGTGTAAGAAATCTAAAAAAGGAGATAAGTTCAATGACTCAATATGTAGTGAAATTAGTTTTCGATGATGGTGAATATTATTATCCCAGCATCGCAGGAAACGGGAATTATCGCTTATATAAGGATATGACCGAAACGATGTTTTTTGATACTTATCAAGAAGCAGAAGAATACTATAGAGCACACCTTCGTAATCTTGTAAAAAGCGATGGTGCAAAAGTAGATCCTATGAGATGCACTATTGTCAGTGTAAACGCTAATTGGTAATAGAAAAAAGGCCAAAATAAAAAAGCGATTTAGAAATTTTAATCGCTTTTTTATTTTGGTTTTAAAATTAATTTATATCTTATTATTTACGAACGATTTCGCCATAAACAACGCCACTAAGTCCTGCAGCATTTGCTTCATCTGTATCAACATGCATTGCTAATGCATAATTTGTAGATACACGGACAACAGTGTCACAGAAGATGACTTGACGACCTGTTTCATTTAAAACTTTAACACAGACGATATCGCCGTTTTTTACGCCAAATTCTTCTGCATCCGCGGGTGTCATATGGATATGTCTTTTTGCAGCGATAACGCCTTCGCTTAATTCAACTTCACCACATGGTCCAACAAGCTTACATGCTCCTGATCCCTTAATATCACCAGATTCTCTAACAGGTGCAGCAATGCCTAAAGTTCTTGCTTCTGTAAGAGAAACTTCGACTTGGTTCTCTTTTCTTTCTGGGCCAAGAATAGAACATGCTAATTCTTTTTTAGGACCAACGACTGTAACCTTTTGATTCGAAGCAAATTGCCCTGGTTGAGAAAGCATTTTTTTGACTTCTAAATTAAAACCTTTGCCAAATAAAACTTCTAAGGTTTCTTTTGTGACGTGAACATGACGTGCACTTGTTTCAATTAAAATTTGTTTCATGATTTTTTCCTCACTTTTGTATTTCAAATACAAGTTTATTTTAGTACGAATTTTCTTTTAAGTAAATACGACATGAAAAAAGAGATTGAATTTGTGTTGGCAATCCAAATTTTGATATTTTTCTTTGAAATTATGCTTGGTTTTAAAAGTAATATTCTTTCCTATTTTATATATATAAGAAAAAAACGATGCTTTTTTAGAAGGAAATAAACGCTTTTTGAAATGTAAAGCACTCAATAAATCTAAAAGAAAAAATAAACTACAAAGAATCATAAGATTGATAAAGAAATCATGATTGAAAATGATGAATAAAAAGGGTTTAATCATCATGATTAAGTAGTAAGATAACCCTCCAATAAATAGCCAAATAAGACTATATTTAGGGCAAATTAGACCTAATATATTTCCTTTTACATTTCGATAATCCCATAAGCGAATGTGAAAGATTTTTAAAAGAAGATAACCACTTAAAAATTCTAAGAAACTAAATAGAACGCCTAATATGAAAATATGAAGCAAAGAAGTAAATATAGAAAAAGAATCCAAAGTAGTCATAAAAAATGAAAAGATGGCACCAATTCCATAGATAGGAAGAATTGGTCCTTTTAAAAATCCTGGATTTATCCAATGTTTATATGAAATGAATCTGCGATAAAATAGTTCTATTATCCATCCTATAAAAGAAAATATAAAAAAGATGCCTAGATAGATCACAACATCACCATTCTTAATATATCGAAATAGAGATAGAAAATATGCTTATAAATTCATAAAAAAAACGACCGAAGTCGTTTTTAAATAATAGATTTACAATTAATTATTCGTTAACAGCATCTTTTGCAGGTTTTGCTGCTTTGAAAGTAATAGCTCTTTGTGCAGGAATTTGAATCTTTTCTTTTGTGACAGGATTCATACCTTCTCTTGCTGCTCTTTCTTTAACTTCGAAACTACCGAAACCAGCGACTTTAACTTCTTCACCAGTCTTGAGGGCTTCTAAAACGGCATCAAAGACGGCTTGGACAGCTTCTTTTGCTTCTGTTTTCGTTAATTTTGCAGCGGCTGCTACTTTTTCACTGAGTTCAACTTTATTCATTGTAATTCTCCTTTTCATTAAACCTAAACTTAAATTAGCATATAACTTCATAAAAAGCAACAGAAAATAATCTAAATTTTGGCATTTTTGCTAAAAAAAGTAATCGCTTACATTTTTAAGCCTTCTTTTTTGAAAAAAGTAGCCAATTTTGGCTACCTCTCCGTGTTTTAGAAGACAAAAGCAATGAGATTTCCTTTACCTTTATTTGAGATTGTTTTAATCAGTTGTTGAAGCTTTACTTTGATAGGTTCAGGAAGGTTATCTAGCTTTAAAGAAATACCTTGGGAGATGATATCTTTAAACTTTCTTCCAAACATCTCACAATCTAAAATTTTTAAGGGATCTTTTTCATAGCTTTCTAAAAGATAATTTACAAAGAACTCTGCTTGTTCCTTGGATCCTAAAATGGGTTCAAAAGAAGTATCTACTTCTGTTTTGATAATATGATATGTCGGTGCAGTTGCTTTCACTCTAATTCCATATCGATTTCCAGATTTTACTATTGTAGGTTTTTCAATTTTCATATCTTCAAGTGAAGAAGAAGCAAATCCATATCCACTTACTTCGGCCATTTTTAAGGCATTGCCAATGAGATCATAATCTTTTTTTGCTTTGACATATTGAGTTAATACAGCGATTAATTGGGCTTTATCAGAGATTTCACATCCTACTAAATCATGAAGAACTTGTTCATAGATTCCTTCTTTAATTTCTACTTGAATAGTAACAATTCCATTCCCCGTATCTACACCCACTAAAGAAGAGGAGGCTACATATTCATTTTGTGCAATAATGGCATTAATTCCTTCGACATCACGCACGATTTTAATTTCTTGCATTGCTAAATCAATCGAGGCTTGTAATGAACTTCTTAAAGGATGATTTTCATCTAAACTATAGACCCAGCTTGGTAGAGTTAAATCAATTCCATTCACAGGGAATTGATATAATGCTTCTTTTAAAATTTCATCTACATGCTCTTTTTGCATGTGAAGAATATCTATAAGCAATACTGGTACTTGATATTTTTCTTTTAATTCATCACGAAGTTTTTCACTTTCCTTACTTCCAGGTGTCTTTGAATTTAAAATGATGATATAAGGTTTATTGATTTCATTCATCTCTTCGATGACTTTTCTTTCCGCGGATTCATAATCACTACGTGAAAAATCATTAATGGTACCATCACTTAAAATGACAATTCCTAAAGTAGAATGTTCTTTGATGACTTTTTCTGTACCAATTCTAGAAGCTTCATCAAAAGGTATTTCTTCACTAAACCATGGTGTTTTGACCATTCTCATTTTGCCATCTTCTAGATAGCCAGAAGCAGAATCAATTAAAAATCCAACACAATCAATGAGTCTAACTTGAATGCTTAAATTTTCTTCAATTTTTAAAGAAATTGCATTTGATGGAATAAATTTAGGTTCCATCGTCATGATGGTTTTCCCATCACCCGATTGGGGGAGTTCGTCTCTTGCCCGATTTTTAATCTCTCCCTCATCCATAAAAGGTAAAACCGCGACTTCCATAAATCGTTTAATGAAAGTAGATTTTCCAACTCGAACAGGTCCAACTACTCCTAAATAGCAATCCCCATTAGAATGTTGACCTATATCTTTTAAAAGTTCTAAAGTTTCCATGTCTTCCCCCTAAGTTTCAACTCATGTTTATGTTTTAAGAGAAAGATTTAGAACTTTTTATTCTTCGCTTGTTTTATTTTCTTCTAAGGCTACTTTATTTTCTTTATTCTTTTTCTTATGATGTTTCAAATCATAAGATACAATGTGATTTAATAGAATATGAGTTTTCTTATATAAAATAAAGGTGATAATTGCCACGATGATATAACGGAAAATATTAAAAGGTAATACTCCAACAAAGATATAAAATAACATGAAGTTACTCTCTGTTACTTCTCCCATATAACTTAACATACCCACTAATGCAGACATTGGAAATCCTGCAATATTCACATAGGCTGGGATTAAAATTAACCAGTTTACAAAACAAGCACCAATTGTGGCTACACCAATTGCAATACTCATACCAATTAAAGCATGTTTTAAAGTCTTCTTTCTTTGATAATAAATAGAAGAAATTAAAACTAAGATTAATCCTAAAATCAAATCTCCAAGTTCTCCAACACCCGCGGTGATAGTCGCAGGTAATTTAATAAAGAAACGAACTAAAATTACTAATGCTCCAGCATAAGGGCCATAAGCAAAACCTGTAATTAATGCAGGAAGTTCAGAAATTTGAATATCTAACCAAGGTGGAAAGAAGGGTAGATTAAATTTAGCAAAATAATATAATAAAACGCTTATTGCAGACATGATTCCGATTAAAGAAATCTCACGAACAGAAAGAGGTTGTTTTTGATGAGTTTCTCGATAAATTGAGTATAAAAAGCCAAAAGAGATAAAAATAGATAGGGCTCCTAAAATATCCATCATGTAATAAAGTACTTGAAAGCCTGTTGTCTTTTCACAAAGATACATGATGGCTAGGGCTCCTCCAATTAAACCTGCTCCAAAAAGAAATGTGATAATAAGTAAAATCAGTTTACTTGTTCTACTAAGCTTAGAATTTTTCATATATTTTCCTCCTATTAAAAAAATCCTGAAGCTCAGGATCTTTTTTTAAAAGAGAATAATTGTTATTTACAATGTCTTCTTTCATCCAGCCTTTACTGTCGCCTTAGGAATTTCACCTAATCTTGCTCAATGAGCTCGCGGGGTTTACCGCCGAGAGGGAATTTCACCCGACCCTGAAGCATTCATATTATTGAACTTGCAAAAATCAATGTCAATAGTTAGAACATAATTTCAGCATAATGAACATAATCGAGTTCATTAATTTCTTTGCAAAGCTCTTGTTTAGCTTGTCCTTCTTTTCTTTTTACTTTTGGTGCTAATAAAGCAATGCTATAAACAGATAGTCCTGATGCAGCATATGCTGGATTATGCTCAATATTTGAAATTTCAAAGTTTTTCTCTCGTAGATAATCCATTAAACGAATTAAATCAGGTCTTGTTAATAATTCTACATAAATAGTAAAGGCTCTTGTTCGATAAACAAAAGCTTTTTCAATAAATGAAGATAAAGATAAAATAACAAAGATTAAGATAGCAGCGACAATTCCTAAGGTATAATAACCATGACCAATAGCAAGCCCCATACATCCACATGCCCATAGACCTGCCGCGGTAGTTAAGCCTTTTACTTTGTTTCTTGAAGTAGTAATAATAGTTCCAGCGCCTAAAAAACCAATACCAGTGACAATACCAGCGCTAATACGACCAACATCGCTTGTTGGATATAATTCATGGATAAATTGATTAGTAAAGGCACCAATAGCAGCGCCAATGGCTACTAGAATATACGTTCTAAAACCTGCAGTGTGTCTTTTCATCGCTCTTTCTGCGCCTAAAAGACCACCAAATAACACGACTAAACATAATCGTAAAAGAATAGAAAAAATATTAATTTGTTCCATCCATTCCCATTGTAAAGCATTTGCAATGGGATCCACTAAATTGATACAAATATTCATAAAAAATCCTCTTTTTTAATCATATCATACTTTTAAAAAAAATAAAAGATAGGCATTTTTTTGTATAGGTAAAAATAGCTAAAAATAGGGACTTTATATGAATAAAGAAAAAAGAAATATTGTGATAATAAATAAATTTGTTTATACTTAAGAAAAGGAGATTTTCAAAAATGATTATTGGAAAATTAGAGGATTTTAAAAGTAGTGATTTTATTCATGAAAACATTAAAAAGGCATTTGACTATATTGCAAGCCATGATTTATTAAGTTTACCTGAAGGAAAAACAGTTGTAGATGGCGATAATGTCTGGGTCAATCGTCAAAGTTATGTAGGAAGGGACTTTAAAAATTGTAAAATTGAAGGACATCAACGTTATTTGGATTTACAAATCGTCCTAAAAGGAACAGAAGGCTTTGGTTATGTGAATATCACTAGAAAGGGTTTAGAAATAACCTCTCCATACGATGAAGTGAAAGATAAAGCCAATTATAAAGGAGAACTTGATGGAATTATCTATTTACATGATCATCAATTTGCTCTTGTTTATCCAGAAGATTTACATATGCCTTTAATTAAAGTGAATGATGAAACTATTGAAAAGGCTGTCTTTAAAATCAAATTATAAAAGAAATTGAATTGCAAAAGTTTAAAATCAAGAGTTTTGCTCTTGATTTTTTTGATACGTTTTTGATGTTTTATCAAAAATAATCATTCCTATAATCACAAAAATAGATAATAATTCACTAAGAGGCATAGTTAAAAACATCGCATCTTTTTGAATCATAGGTAAAACAAATACTAGAATTGAACTAAAAATAATACTTCTTAATAAAGAAATAAGGATGGATTTTTTTGCTTGTAATAGTGATTGAAAGTAAAATGAAGAAAAAATTGTAAAACCCATGAACAAAAACTGAATAAAATATAGTCTCATATAAAATGGACTAATAGCTAAAAGATGTTCATCAGTTTTAATAAATAACGATGTAATTTCTTTAGGAATGCACATCGTAATAATAAATAAAATTAACCCTAATAAAAGTGAAAAACCATACCCCATATTGCGAATTTTGAGTACTCGGTCCATTTGTTTTGCTCCTAAATTCGTCGATACTAAAGGTTGAATTGCTTGCCCTACTGCATATAGCAAAGCTTGTATAGACATCACAACATTACAAATAACACCATATATAGCTAAAACATCTTCATCATAATAATGCATAATTTGTTGATTAAATAATAAAGTCATAATTCCCGCGGCTAAATCGACAATAAACGTAGGGAATCCTGAAATAATAATCTCTTTTGTTTTACTTAAAAAGAAAGTAGGTTTCGTAAAATGAAACTTTCTTTTTTTTGAGAAAAAATGACTCGACATCAATAAAAAATTCACTAGTTGTCCTAAAAAGGTGGCAATTCCTGCACCTTCGACACCCAAATGAAAATGGAAAATGAGTAAATAATCCCCGACAATATTAATAATACCTCCACTGATAACACCCGCAGAAGCTAAAATTGGTCTACCATCATTACGGATAAAAGCAGAAAATAATTGACCAAACATGAAAAACGGTATTGAAAGAATAATCCAAAAAGAATATTTATCCAAAAAATTAATGATATGTTCGTTCGCACCAAATAAGCTCAAAAATTGATTTTTAAAAGGGAAAAATAATGCCCATATCAAAATAAATGTTGCGCTTAATAAGATAAATGAGGTAGTAAAATATTCATCTCCTTTTTGATAGTTATTTTCACCTCTTGCATTTGCCATGCGAACTGCTCCCCCAATACCAAATAGATAAGATAAAGAAAAAATAATGCTCCATAAAGGCATCATCGTGGCTAAAGAAGCAGATCCATCTGCTCCTTCATATTGACCAATCATGATAGCATCGATAAGAGAGTATGCCATGGAGATAAGAGCACCACCAAGCGAGGCAAAAAGATATTGAAAAAATAAAGGATAAATTGGACTTTTTAAAACATCTTTTTGCATCAAATCACCTCAAAATACTTCTTCATGAGTTTAACATACTTATTTTTTATATGCAAGAAGATGAATTTAGCTTATTTTTCCTCTTTTTTATTGATTAAATAATTAGGATTAACATTCATCAATATTTCTTCATCCAGAGATAAATCATCGTTTGTCTTTGTTGCACATTGTACAATTAAAATTGCCTCTTGAAAGGCGTCTACGAAGAATTCACTTTCAATTTTAATGGTAATCTTTTTATTTTCATCTAAATTCATTCCTACGCATGTTGGATAATGAGAAACTAAAACTTTTAAAAACATCGTATCATCTAGAGTTTGCAAAGAACGATATGCCATTAAAACTTTTTCATCAAATAAAATCTGTTCTTCATATACGGATGATTTTTGATCATTATCTGAGGCATACCAAAGTTGGATGGAATAAGATCCATGTAAACGAACATCTTTTTCTTGATACTCGCTATAATATTTTAAATTAATAATCCAGCAACCTAATAATTTGGATACGTTATCCTCAATATGGATTTCTTTTTCTAAATAATAAGGTAATTTACCTTTACCAATTAATGTTTTTGTTGCAATTTCTCTATACATAAAAAGACCCCCTAGAATAAGGTATGCTTCTAAGGGGTAAATTTTTACTTTAGATATAACTCGATTTCTTCTAGAAGAGAATGTATTTCTTGTTCATATTCCTTCATATTAAGGATATATGGGTGATGATTATATTCTTCTTCTATTTCTTGAAACGCCTTCTTTTTTTCTTCATAGGAAGATGTTCCTAAAGATAAAGCGAATTCTTTTTGCGCAATTTTATGTTTTTCTTTTAGAGCTAAAAACTCTTTATTTTCACTCATCGCTTTTTTAAGAGCTAAATAATTTTTCACAACTTCAAGAGACTTAAATTCCTCTAAAAAGGCATCGATTGCATCTTTAATCTCTTTTTTCATCCACCATTTCTCCAATTAATGAATAAGTATGAGATTCGATAATTTTAACAGGAACTATTTTCCCTACATAAGAAATATCTCCTTTAAAATTCACGAGTTTATTTTGCTCTGTATAACCCGATAGCATGGATTCATCTTTTTTAGAAACCCCATCGACAAGAACATCATAAACTTTTCCTACATACTCTTTTGCCTTTGCAGAAATAGATTCCTCAAGAGCTTCAACAAGACGATTAAAACGCTTTCCTTTCGTTTCTCTTGAGATGGGATCTTCCATTTTCGCTGCAGGTGTTCCAACTCGTGGAGAATAGATAAATGTAAAGGCGCTATCGTAGTGACATTTTCTAACCGCAGATAAAGTTGCTTCAAAGTCTTCATCCGATTCATTTGGGAATCCAACGATAATATCCGTGGATAAAGCTAAATCTGGAATTTCTTTTCTTAATTTATCGACAAGCTCTAAATATGATTCAATGGTATATCTTCTTCCCATTCTTTTTAATATTTCATTACTTCCCGATTGTAAGGGTAAATGAATAAATGGCATGATATTTTTATATTTAGCAATAACATGAATCATATCATCATTAAAATCCCATGGATGAGAGGTTGTAAAGCGAATTCTAGGTACTCCAAGTTTCGCAACATCTTCTAGAAGTGAAGCAAAACTTTCTCCGTCTTTTAAATCTTTTCCATAAGCATTGACGTTTTGCCCTAATAAAGTTACCTCTTGATATCCACGATTTAAAAGATCTTGTACTTCTTTTAAAATAGCATCTTTTGTTCTACTTCTTTGTTTCCCTCTTGTATAAGGGACAATACAATATGTACAAAACTTATCACAACCATACATGATATTGACAAATGCTTTGAACTCCTCTTGTCTTTTAAGGGGTAAATCTTCGATGACTTCACCCTCACAAGAGGTGATATCAATCACTCTTTTTTCCTCAAAGATAGCTTCATCAAGCAAGCTTGGTAAATGAGCGATATTATGCGTTCCAAATAAAAGATTGACCTGAGGATATTTCTTTCTTAAAGCCTCAACGATATGAGGCTCTTGAACCATACAACCACAGACGGCAATAACGGCCTTTTTATTGAGGTCACGAATTCTTTTTAAAGAGCCCACTTCTCCAAAGACTTTATCTTCAGCATTTTCTCTTACCGCGCAGGTATTTAAAATGATAACATCGCTATTTTCAACATCTTGTGATGAAACAAATCCGATTTCATCTAAAATTCCTGAAATCGTCTCTGAATCCACGACATTAGCTTGACACCCATAAGTTCTAACAAAATAGCGTTTTCCTTTTGCGTATTCTCTTAATCGATAAGGAATTTCTAATGTTTCATGACGAATAATGATTGGATTTCTCGTTCTTTTCTTTGCCACCTCTAGAGATGGAATATCATGTATGGATTCTTTCATTTTACTACCTCCAATTGCTCTTAATGCTATTTTTTTTCAATGTGTAATCGTACCGCGGTTTTTTCTTTTCCTTCAATGGTGATTTCTCTAAATGTTGGATACATCGTGAGTTCAATTCCACTTGGAGCAAGATAGCCCCGTGCAATGGCTAAAGCTTTAATTGCTTGATTTAGGGAGCCAGCTCCAACAGTATCAATATCTAGTGATTTCTGTGTTCTCATAATGCTACTAATGGCACCCGCCACCGAAGCTGGTGAAGATGACGATGCGACTTTCATATGTTCAATCATGATTTTTCCTCCTATTTCTAAGCTATGAAGGAAAAGTTCATGATATGAGATTAGATATCAAATATTTTTTGAATGGGTTTCATTTTGACGACTTTATTTGTGTGATCGTCAATTGTTAATAAGGTTGCGCAAAATAATGTAGGACCATTTTCTTCAAGTTCAAACATGCAAGGATAACCTGTTCTAGTTCTTTGCACCATGTTTTCTCGATCGCCCCCAAGAATGCCATCATAAGGACCTACCATACCTACATCGCTTTGATAAGCTGTACCTTGAGGTAAGATTCTTAAATCCGCGGTAGGAACATGAGTATGAGTACCTAAAATCGCGGTAACTTTTCCATCAAAATACCAAGCTAAACTTTGCTTTTCTCCAGTTGCTTCAGCATGAAAATCGACGATATGAATATCTCCCTTTTCTTCTTCATTGATGACTTTTTCTAAAGCATCAAAAGGATTATAAACTTCATATTCCATAAAAGCGCGACCTATTAAATTGGTTACACGAATTTTTTTATCTTCTGCTTCATAAAGAAAAGTACCTTTTCCAGGAAAAATAGGATGAAAATTTAAAGGACGTAAAATTTCATCATAATCATTAATATAAGTATTAATTTCTCTTTTTGAAAAGGCGTGATTTCCTAAAGTGATAACATCAATTCCCGCGGATAAAAGCTCTAACATATGTTCTTTCGTTAGACCTTTTCCATGCGTGGCATTTTCACCATTAGCAATGACAAAGTCAACCATCAACTCATCCATAGATTCTTCTAGAAATAAGCGAACAGCTTTTCTTCCTTTTTTACCAACTATATCTCCAATAAATAATATGTTCATTTTGACCTCCTTTGAAAAAAGGCCAACTGGCCTTTTCTTATTTTGCAACCTCGACTGCACGAACTTCACGGACGACTGAAACTTTGATTTGACCTGGGTAAGTCATTTCATTTTCAATCTTTTCACGAATTTCTCTAGCTAATCGATAAGAAGCTAAATCATCGACCTTTTCAGGAACAACCATGACTCGAACTTCTCGACCTGATTGCATGGCATAGGCAGTTTGTATGCCATCAAATTCTTTACAAATATTTTCTAATTGTTCAATACGCTTGATATAATTTTCAAGTGTTTCATTTCTCGCGCCAGGACGCGCGGCAGATAATGTATCCGCGGCTTGAACTAGGTAAGAATAGATATATTTTGCTTCTGTATCCCCATGGTGGCTTTCAATCGCGTTAATTACTTCATCGGGTTCACCATATTTTTTAGCTAATCGTGAACCAATTTCAACGTGGCTTCCATCGAGTTCAAAATCCGCGGCTTTACCAATATCATGTAAAAGTCCTGCACGTTTGGCTAAGTTTTGATCTAAACCTAACTCCGCGGCCATGATACCACTTAAGTAAGCGACTTGGAGAGAATGATCTAAAGCATTTTGAGTATATGAAGTACGATATTTTAAACGACCTACATAATCTAATAAATCTTTATTAATACGAGGAAGTCCTAATTTGAAAGCAGCATTAATCCCTGCTTCATGGATGGACTTTTGGACTTCTTGTTTTGCTTTTTCCGCTAATTCTTCAATTCTTCCTGGTTGAATTCTTCCATCTTTAATTAAATACTCTAATGCAAGTCTTGCTGTTTCTCTTCTGATAGGATCAAAACAGGAAATGGAGATTACTTCTGGAGTATCATCAATTAAGATATCAACACCCAGCATTTGTTCAAGAGTGCGAATATTTCTTCCTTCTCTACCAATGATTCTTCCTTTCATATCATCGGTTGGAAGTGAAATAGTGGAAACCGTTCTTTCTGTGGTCACTTCTTGAGAATATTTTGAAATTGCTAAAGAAAGAATTTCTTTTGCCTTTTCTTCGGCTTTTTCTTTCATTTCTTCTTCTTTATTCTTTTGATATAAAGCGATTTCTTGACTCATTTGAGATTCTACACGACGGAAGATTTCATTTCGCGCATCTCCAACAGTCATTTGTGAAACTTTTTCTAATTCTCCAAGAATTGAATTTAATTTTTCATCGGCGACCTTTTCTTTGTCGGTGACGGATTGCATCTTACGATCGACTTCTGACATCTTTTGAGAAACTTGATTTTCTTTTTGTTCTAAGTTTCTTTCTCTTTCAAGTAAAGCTAAATCTCTTTGATCAAAAGCGGTTTCTCTTTGATTTAACTTATTTTCAAGAGATAACATATCTGCTTTTTTTGTCTTTAATTCTTGTTCAACTGCTTCGCGTTCTTCCGCGACATTTCGCTCTTCATTACGAGCATTCTCTAAAATATTAGAGGCTTTGTCTTCAGCATTTTGAAGTAATGATTTAGCCTTATCTTCGGCATTTGAAACAATATCACTAGCTTTTTCTTTTGCGGAAGAAATTAAATCATCCGCATCTTGTTTTTCTTTTTCTTTTTCCTTCTTTGTTTTGTATTTAAGGAATAAAAACATAGCTACTGCACCAATGGCTAAGCATACAACACCAGCTATAAGACCAACTATAACACTAATTAAACTATTATCATTCATTGTTCTATACACTTTCTAGTCATTATTAACCATAAACAAACCCGTGACCAGCGAGTCCATCTTTTCATTAGCGATAAAAAATATTTTGCAATCTTTATCTAATATTAGATAAGATAGTTTGAAATTCTTCGTTAACTTGTTCGGTTAACAAATAAAGTATAACATTTTTCATTTCACTTATAAAAGCATAATTTGAAATTTATCAACATCTTTTATTAAGTGTGAAAAAAATAGGAAAAAGTTTCCTTTATTCCTATTTTCTTCGACAAATAATTTCAAAATATTAGTGCTTATTGTTTCTTAACACCTAAAGATTCGTAGATCTTCTCACGGAGAATCTCGGCAATTTCAGGATGTTCTTTGATGTAACGTTTGGCACTATCCTTGCCTTGACCAACCTTTTCTCCGAGAACTTCAAACCAGGAACCCGATTTACTTGCTAAACCTTGTTGTAAGGCAAGATCAAGTAACTCATTATCCTTAGAGAAGCCTTCGCCGAAGATCAAATCGACTTTACATTGCTTGAATGGGGGTGCAACCTTGTTCTTGACAACCTTGATATTTACCGCATTTCCAAGGATAACGTCGCCTTCTTTGATGACCTCGCCCTTACGAATGTCGATACGAATCGTCGCATAGAATTTTAAGGCTCTACCACCTGTAGTGACTTCTGGATTACCATAGATGACACCAACTTTTTCCCTCAACTGATTGATGAAGATTACTGTGCAGTTAGATTTAGAAAGAACACCTGCAAGTTTTCGCATGGATTTTGACATGAGTCGGGCATGCATACCAACATTACTATCTGTCATCGATCCTTCAATTTCTGCCTGAGGAACTAAAGCTGCGACTGAGTCTACAACAATTAAGTCAATAGCTTCAGATTTAGCAAGCATTTCAACAATTTCAAGAGCTTGTTCACCATTGTCAGGTTGAGAAAGGATGAGTTCATCGATGTTCACACCGAGTTTTGTTGCATAGACGGGATCAATTGCATGTTCAGCATCGACAAATGCTGCACGACCACCATCCTTTTGAGCTTCTGCGATTGCTGTTAAAGCAAGAGTGGTTTTCCCTGAGGATTCAGGACCAAATATTTCGATGATTCTTCCTTTTGGATAACCTCCAATGCCGAGAATGGAATCAAGTAAAATGGAACCAGAATGAATCGTGTCTATATCAAGACTTGGACGATCACCTAATTTCATTACCGATCCTTTGCCAAACATTTTTTCAATGTTCGACAGTGTTTCAGATAATTTTTCTTCTTTGGACTTAACTTTTTCTGCCATGTTAATTATACCTCCATAGATAATATAGACATTTCGTCTTCATTTTCTTGCAAAAAATTTAAAATTTTTTTTAGCGCAAATTCAATACATGCATTTCGAATCTCATCTCTTTCCCCATCTAAATGAAGTTCATAGACCCTTAAATGATGGAGATAGATGATACCAATATACACTAAACCTTTGGGTTTTCCTTCCATTGAAGTTGGTCCAGCATTCCCTGTAAAGCTTACTGAAATTGAGGAATTAAACAATTTTTTTAATCCTAAGACCATTTCTTTTGCACATTCTTTAGATACTGCCCCATAAGCAGTTAATGTATCTTTTTTTACATGTAAAACATTTTCTTTTATTTCATTTGCGTAAGATACTACTCCTCCTAGAAAGAATTTAGATACGCCAGGAAAGGAAGTTATTGTGGAAGCAAATTTTCCTCCCGTCAAACTTTCTGCACAACTTAAAGTGTGATTAGAATTGATAAGTAATTGAATCACTTCTTCTTTATTCATCTTTATTTTCCTTTGTTTCTTTTAATAATTTAGCATTGGTAATGACATAGATAATTCCTGATAATAAGGAAGCTCCCATAGCAATATAGCAAATGACTAAAGCAATTGGGAAAGATAAATTTAATAAGGAAAACGGCCAATCGTTTAATAAGACAAAGATTAAGGCAACCATTTGTGCGACAGTTTTAATCTTTCCAAAAATATTTGCAGCGACCACTTTTCCTTGTTCCATAGCAAGCATTCGCATTACATCGACGACAATATCTCTACTAACCATGACAAGAGGGATGACCGCGGGAATTTTTAAAGGGCCATATTGTGTTAATAATATAAATAAGGAATTAACTAATAATTTATCCGCAATAGGATCCATAAATTTACCAAAATTGGTAACCATATTGTATTTACGTGCAATATGGCCATCTAAAAAATCGCTAAAAGAAGCGATGCAAAATAAAATTAATACAATTAAATAAATTAAGGATGTATTTAATCCTGGAATCATTGGTACATCACAAAAGGATTCAAAGGGGATTAAAATTAGTGCAATAATCACAAGTACACTAATCAAACGAAATGTTGTAATTTTGTTAGGTAAATTCATATGTTCCTTCTTTCTTTATGAGTACTGACCCTATAAGCCATGTTTTGTCTAGGATAATCATTTATCTATGCATTGCATGCTAGCTTTCGTTCATTTCCTTGGCTAACTTCCCTTACCAAATTTAGGTTTCTCGCTTGAGGGGTTTACCGCGTTCCACTTTATGGTTTCCCATAAACTACGTCACTGTGGCACTTTCAGAGATATTCCATATCATAGACTTAGGAATTTATCTCGCCGTTAGGTGCTCCCACCTACCTAGAGTTATTTTTTCCTCTAGCACAAACACTACTACCATCTCAGATAGTGCGAGCATGGACTTTCCTCTAATAATACTATCAGCGATTATCTAGGTCAGAATTGTCATTAAATTTTGCTAGGATCGATTCCTGCTTTATAAAGGGCTCCTTCTAATGCGGAGATTCTTTTTAATAAATCTAAATTGTTCGCTGAAGATCCATCACTTGAGGAAGAAATTTTCACTTTTTCACTTAAAATCGTGTTTTCAACTTCAAACTTATCTTTAGCTTCTTTTAAAGATTTATTCTCTTTTTCAAGTTCTTTAATGCGTGCATCACTTTTTTCGTAGTATTCATTCATTGCATAATAATCTTGGACAATACCATCAAGATATGTGTCAACTTCTAAAGCATCATATCCGTTTTCATTGCCTTTAAAAACATGCTCTACTAATTCATCTACACTATGCATAAGTTTCAATTCCATAATCATTTTCCCCTATGTTTTTATTATATATTTCTAGATAGGAAAATGCAAAACATATGGTTCAAAATCACAAGAAAAATTCGTTAAAATTGAATAATTTAAGACC
>CANQTY010000014.1 GCA_947626895.1 uncultured Bacilli bacterium | reverse complement strand
GAGTTGATCTTCTATGGAACAATACTTCAAATCATTGTTAGACAAATTAGAAGTAGTACAAATCAATATATTAGATGCATATATTGCTTTTTTAGTACGCTTTAAATACCCTGATTTAAAGGATAATGAATTTGAAAATTATTGTTTAGAAGTGAAAGATAAATACTTAAAATCTGAAACAAATGATATTGAATCACTAGTGTAATTTTTTCATCAATTTATTTTCTAAAAGTACACTTTGGATATCCTTCACAACGAAAATATATTTCTTCATCATTTTGGACTAAGACAAGTTTTTTACCACATCTAGGACAAATATTATGACTAACAACATCATGTATCCTTTCAATATTTTCCACGTGTTCTTTTTTGGTAATAGTTGGATGTTTTTTAAAGTTTAATAGTTTTTTATAAATACGATCTATCGTAGCTTGCTTAACAGAATTTTCTTTTAAAGAATCATAATATTCTTGAAAACTTTTTAAAGTATAAACTTTTTTACTATCTACATCTATTTCATCCGCGGAGGGAAAGATTACGACATTATGGTAAGGATGTTTTTCTACCTTATCATTTAAAACATAAATATGGGTTCTATTTTGCAAAACAGGATTAAATAAAGTATTCGTAACCTTTCCACCCGCTAAAATCTGTCTCCATCTACGATCATCTTCATAGCCAAAGATTCTCCCAGCATTATTTTTTGTTTCAATGCAAAATATCCCTTTTCTAGAAAGTAAAACATGATCGATTTGTGAGGATTTATGTTCCTCTCTAGATAAAAGAATATCACTCACAACATATTCTTTTTTTCTACATAAACTAATTAAATATGCCTCTACACTTTTTTCTCCAGATTTTCCACGGTCCAGCTTTCTGCGTTTAGCAAGAAAAATAACTAATAACGTAGATAAGGCACAAAATAATAAAATTAAAATGATTGATAAAATAATCCAACCCATAATTTATCTTTTAATCATTCCTTTCTAAACATGTTCTTAAATCGTTTAGTACTTCACCATTATAAGTAAAATAAAGAGAGCCTTGAACAGGATGAGAAATGTTTAATAATATCTTTGCTAAAGGTGAAAGATAATAATATTCACCAAGATATTCAACTTTACGATCATCAATAACTTTTACTTTGATGTCTGGATTGTTAATAAATTCTAATTCTTCCCCGATTGCTATACCTAAAGCACTAAAGGAAAAATTAGATTTTCTAATAGATTCAGCAAGTTTTTCACTACGATTTTCTTCTTCAGTCATTTCATGAATGTGAAGTTTATTTGTTTGTCCAGTTATTTCAGCGATAGCTTTTAATAATTCATAAGCATCTTCTTTTGACATTGCATAGAATTCTCTTACTTTTTTTTACCATCAAAGTTTTCGACCGCTCTTAAGTTAGGATTTAGTTTATCAATAATACTATGAATTTTTAAATCCGATAATCTAGATGATACTTCAAAAGTAGCATATATTCTAAAAGCAAATGGAACACATTCACTACGATTTAATTGTGCTAATCTTTTATTGATATCATCTGCATATCCAATCTTTA
Source organism: uncultured Bacilli bacterium (assembly GCA_947626895.1). Lineage (GTDB taxonomy): Bacteria > Bacillota_I > Bacilli_A > RFN20 > CAG-449 > CANRPC01. The sequence goes on along the minus strand of CANQTY010000014.1, from coordinate 24,300 downwards.
CATATTCAGGGAAAGATGGATTTGTTAATATATAAATTACACCAATGTTTTCACTCATAAAATAGCTCCTAATCCATTTTTCTTATCGTAGTTTCTATAAATTCTTTATCGTCATCACTTAATCCAAATTTTTTGTACAATGCTTCATCATCCCACAAAATATTAAAATCAACTAAAGGAACAAAGGAGTACACCATCGCCGAGGCATTTTGATCACGTTTTTTAATTCCCAAAACTGCTCTAAAAAATTTGGTTTTGACATATGCCCAACAATTTTTCATTTGCTCTTCTGTTTCAAAAGGACCAAAAACAACATATGTTTCTGTACATATTTCATTATCACCCGCCATAATAGGGTCAGAAAGTGGTTCGCCGAATGTTCCACTTCCCTGGTTTCTGGCTACAAACAACTTGTATCCTTTTACCAAGTTGTTTTTAGGGAGGGGGTAATCCGCGGGGGCGTAACGCTTGACTCGTCTCATTCGCTCATCTAGGCCGTAGATTGTTAGCCCATTGGGAATAGGATCCAAAGACAACGGAGGCAAGGAATACTTTTGAGGATCTTTGATTGTGTCGCCACTTAGGCCGTATGGCTTACGTGGCGACACAATTTTTGAAAAAAATCCGCCACTATAGCCCACAACTTTATTTAATATGGACACCAATCGTTCATCTCTAATAAACACATCTTCTTCACCCTGTTTTAAGTATCTTTCTGAATAAGTAATACCTTTTCCATCATGGGTATAGATATGACATTTGTTTTTATAATCCTTGTCCCATAAGAAGAAGCACACTCCACCTTTTATTTCAACATTGCTAAACACTTCATTTCCAACATAGAAATCATGCAAAATACGTATGGATTTATCACAAATCATATCATTTCTAAATTTATCTAGCCCTTTCCCACCAGTCATCCAACGGGAAGGCATAATAATTGAAACATAATTTGGGTTCATTTTTTTAGCAGAATCAACAAAGTAATTATAAACAGGCATTGCTGAAGCTTGTGCTCCTCCATCCATTACTTGATATGGTGGATTACCTACTATTGCATTAAATTTCATATCTCCCTTTCCTCCTATGTTCCAAAACTTTTTACTACTTACTTTACTAATAAACTTATCTGGCTTATCTTTTAATTGCATCACTAGATCATCAAATGCATGCATATTTGTTTTGCCGTTTCGATAGCCTAATAATGTTCTTTGAGTAATTAATTTAGCCATCGGTGTTTTACAAATTACAAAGATTTGATTTCTTACTATTTCATCCCAGATCTCTAATTTCTTTTCATAAGAGATATCCTTATCTTTAATTCTATCTTTATATAATGAATAAGTCATATATAAAGGATATAAGCCACTTTTAGAGTTAATTTCTAGTATTTTAGAGTCTTCATTAAAGACTTTCTTAGTAATTTCTTCTTGTTCTACAAAACGAGGTTCTTTTAAAGGAATTAAATGATCTTTATCATAAAAATCATAACCTCCAATGGTGCTACTGAGATGCATATTGACTACTCTCCAAGGAGTTAAAACTGTTTCTTTATCTGGATTTTTGAAGGTTGCAAATAAAGAAGCTAATTCTTTAACTCTTTCTGTTGGTTCTAATTCATCTGCACTTTTTGCTAGATAACGTATCCTACTAGAGGCTGCGACAAAAATATCTTTATCATAATATTTAGAAAAATTCTTAAAGATTTTTTTCTCGACCCCCGCAGGCATAAATTCTTTCCAAGAAGATTCATCAATATTTTCCGCAAAATTATCAATAGTAATATCTTCTGATATATCTTTATTCATACCATACACCATCAAAGGCATACGAATAGAAATTGCTCTTAATATCGATATTGCTGCATCTCTATTTTTACGCTTTTCTTTTAACTCTTCTAGGCGTTTCTTTTCTTCTTCACTTAAAGGCTTTTTACTTTTTTCTAACTTTTTCTTTTCTTCATATTCTTCATCTGTAAAACCTTCATGATTAATATCAATATCCTCGATTCTTCTTGTTTGTTTAGAAGTACCAACAATCTTTTTTAATTTTTCAAATTCTTTTAATTCTAAAGAGGTAAGTTTTAATAATGCCTCATTATAAATTTTAGGATCATCAAAACCATTTCTAGCTACTCTTTCAGCATAAGCTTTCTTTAATTCTTGTAATAGTTGTTCCACTTTATATTGCTTCATATTAGAGCTATCAATAGCAATAACAGGGCAATAATTTAAGAATTTTGCTAAAGCATATTCTGCGCTTGGGTTACTTGATCCCGCGCGCGTAGAAAGTTGAACAGATTCTGCGACCATTTTTAAAGTACGATCTGGAGCAAAATCAAAAACATAACATTCTTCTTTTACTTTACCATTGATATTCGCTGGAGTTTGTACTCTAAAGATGGTTTGTAAATATTGTGATGCCGCGGTAGAATAAGTTCCCGAAAGCATCAAAACACAAGTCCATTCAGGCACAGAAACACCTGTTGTTAACCGTCCACAAGATAAAGTAATTGTATATGTATCTTCAGGATGATCACTCATCGCTTCTTTTACCGCCTTTAACGCATCGGAAGTGTTAATTTCTTCATCTCCATCACCAGCGACATTAACAATAGTAAAACGGCTAAAAATAGGATGATTTTTTAATAAAGCACTTAAGGATTTCGCCTCTTTTACACCAGGCACTACCCATAAAGAATGTCTAAAGTAATCACGATATTCATCGGTTGAAAAAGGATAATTATTGGTTTCATCTTTTTTACAAATTAAATCTAAAAAAGCTTTTACATCATCTTCATGGATAAAACGACCTAATAATGAAGGATGGGGCAAGGGATTCAGGTCTTTATTGATATCCCCAGTCCAAATTTTAAAGAATTCTTTAAAGTTAAAAGCTTTATCTGCGACATCAATATAGACTGGTAAGGATTTTTCTAAATGATACGTATAGATATTCATTCTTGGTAAATCACTATAGGGATTTGAATCTCCAAAATGTTCTATATCCCAATTATTTTTAGCTTCTTGTTCCATAATATAATCCCAAGTACAAATATTTTTTTCTTCAAATTGAGAGATGATATTAAATGGAGTACCTGATAATTCTAATAAGTAAGTTACATGATCTTTACTTTCTTTAATAATGGCATTTAAAACCGATTCCCCTAAAGTGGTCTGTGTACCTTCATGAGCTTCATCAATGACAACAAAGTCCCAATTAATATTAAAGATATTATTGTTTTTATTAAAATTACCTCCAACATAATCCGAACCTCTTAAATCTTGCATCGAAGCAAAATAAACAAAAGAAGCATCTTCTTTTATTAGTTCACTAATCGATTTTCCTTTTGTTTTTGAGGCGAAATGATAAGAAGGACTATCATAAAAGATTTTATCAAAATCTTCATACCACCCTTCACTTACAACTGGACGATGGGTAATAATGATGGTTCTTTTAAATTGTTTTTCTTTAATTACTTGTAAAGCTGATAAAGTTTTACCAAAACGCATTTTTGCGTTCCATAACATCGAATGATTGGTTTTATAACATTCCACCGTTTTTCTAATTGCTTCTTTTTGTTCGGGTCTAAAAATCACTGGATTTTTATTAAAGCTAATTTGTGCATTATCTAAAGCACTTTTTCCATTTTTCACAGCTTGAATCGCTGCTATTGCTGTTTTTAAATCGACAATAAACCATTCATTTTGTCTTTGATTCGTAGCAAAGATTTTTGTTTTAATCCCCGATCTTTTTAACACATCATGGACTTTATAATCACGGAATGCTTTTAAATATCCATCCTTTTGATAGACGGCAATTTCAGTATGTAATAAATCATAAACAATTCCTGCCGTTGCAGTATACTCATTGATTCTTTTTCTTGCAGCATAATTTAATTCATGACAATTTTGAAATAATTCTTGATAGTCCTTATTTGTTTTAATCGTCGCGTCACCAATTTTTAAACATCCTTGATGATCTTGATCATTAATACGAAAAATATAAATAAGTTTATATTCAAATGTCGCATCAATTTTAAAATTTGTCTCCCTTACTTCATTCATACTTCTTGCTCCTTTTTATCTTGAAATTAAATCGATAAAACGAATAGTCTTATTTGCTCTCCAATCTTTAATTTTACAATAAATTCCATTATGTTTTAAATTATCCCCATTTCGACAACCTAGGCAAAATTCAGGTTTTTCTTCAAATTCTATAAATAGCGATAATTGTAGCTTTTCTTCTTCATGACATGATAAAGGAATAACATATTTTAATCCATCCATTTGAAAGATATTCCATGATAAAATCTCCGCGATTTCAAGGATATATTTTTGCTCTAAAGGTTCATGAAATTTTTCCTCATAAAAATCAAGTAAAGTTAATAATAAATTTTCTCTAGCAAGTAAAACATTATCCCCTTGATAATCATATCCATAGATTCTTTTAAAGGCAATTTTTGCATATTTTAGCCATTCTTCTTTAGTATCCACATTTTCTGAAATCACTTTTAATTTACGGTCTAATAAACCTATTCTATCGTGAGGTTCTATCACTTTTCCATTTACAACATCATAACGACTTGTTAAATATGGAGCTTCACCACAGGTGATTTCCATCCTTTCTAAATCAACATAATCTTTCCAATTTTTATTCATAAATAAAACTTTTTCTTTGCTAGTCCATCCTTTATCAATTTCTTCATTAAAGGCATTTTCATATCCAAACCATGCATTATCAATAAGGTTATTTTGTTGATTACAAATCCAAGAAGGAGTAAAGACTTCGGCCATATCTTTACTTCTTTTCTTTTGTTCATTTTGACTTTTTTCAATACGAGGTTTAATTACCCGACCACTTTTTTTAATTAATAATTCAGGTAAGATATAATCTTTTTCACTATAACCTAAACCATGGCGATAATAATTATTTGTACCCCATATGATATTTTTCTTAGAGGATCTATCTAAAAGTAAAATGTTCAATAATTCAGGATTATTTTGATACAATTCGTTTTCATTAAGATCGATTGTTTTTTCCATAAAATACCTTTATATATGTCCTTTCTTTACTTTTTTAGATTTAATCATCTAGTAGCATTAAAGCTATAAATCAATTATAACTCTTTTTTCTTCATTTTTTTATTGTTATCGAATACTTCTAAATATTTGTGCTTATTCTTCTATTTAGTTTATCTTATTTACAAATAGTTCTTTTATAATTCACATATGCATATGCTTGAGGGGCACAATTTAAACCAAACTCATATAATTCTTTAGGCTTATCATAAACTATTACTTTTCCTAAATAATAGGCATAAGCAATATCTTTATTTTTAAAATATTGATCAAAGAATTCTTTTGATATACCTGAAAATTCTTTTGTTTCATTCCATAAATCATTTGGTTTCATAGCTAGAATTTTTACTATTTTAACTTCTCCAATAACTTTTTTAGTGGGAAAGGTTTCATAAATAAGGAGTTTATTTATTTTTTGTTTTGCTACTCTTGTTCTATATTCAAATCTTTTAGTACCCTTAATGATGTTTTTTACATGTTCAGGATGAATTGAAATGATGATATTTCTTTCCATATATTCACTCCTTATATATGTCATATATATCTGGTACGGGTGTATAAAAACCCGCTAAATACTTTTTGCTAAATAAATCATTTTTTCTTACATTCTTAAAATTATATAAAGAAAACAATTCACTTTCCCCATATTCATCCTTACTTGTAAAATAGATTTGATCTCTTCTTAATTCTCCATCCATTAAGGACACATTATGTGCAGTACAAATGAGTTGAGCATTATTAGGATTTTTATATATAGAATTAAACATACGGATTAAATAATACGCGACTAAATAATGAAAACTTGTATCTATTTCATCTAAAAAAATAGTCGTACCATTATTTAAAGAAGAAAGCAAAAATCCTAAACAACATAGAAGTCTTCTTGTTCCTTCTGAATTAAATCCTTGATTTTTAAATAGTAAAATCTCTTTTTGATCTACAACATTTTTGTTTGAATCATAAACATTAAATGTTGTAGCCATATCTATATCATATAATTCATTTGCTTCTCTTTTTATTTGACTTGTTAAATTAAAAGAGAATTTAGATGATGGAAAATTAAAAGAAAAGCCATTATTATCGTAATTCATATCATCTAATTTCGTCTTCTTTATGGCAATATTTTGTATACCAATATCTGCGAATTTTAGGATTTGTAAAGCTTGATTAAGATACTTATTATTTTCTAAAGTGTAATTTCCTATGACATTAACATTATCCCCAAAAACAACAAGTAATTGAGAAAACCATTGAAACACATTTTGAATATCATCACTAATACTTAATTTTAAATTTCTTCCAATTGATAAGAAAAGAGTTGAGGAATTTAAATTAATGTATTTAACTTTATTTTTATCGATACCTAGGATATTTAATTCATTATCTTTTCTTTTAAAAACATGAATCAATCTTTCTTTTCTTCTATCTAACCATTCTTCTTTAATAACGCCCTCTTGAATGCTGAATCCGTAGCGGTAAAAGATATTATTTTCAATGATCTCTACTTCATATAAACTTTCTTCTTTATAGGCATCTTGATAAAATGCAAAATATTCATTTTCTTTAATAATCGGCATTTGTGAAGAAGAATTTAATACGACTTGTTTCATATAACTGATTGCTTTTAAAACATTTGATTTACCAGAAGCATTATTTCCAAAAATAACAGCGGATTTAAGTAATTCATTTTCCCCGTTTGATAATAAAGATTCACTTACAGTAAATGTATTTAATTCTTTTAATTCTTTATCTTTACCTGCTTGCATAAATAAAACATTTTCTTTATAAAATGAACGATAATTTTTAAATCTAAATTGTACAAACATAATAAAATCTCCTTACGAATAAATATTACTCTTAATATATGCAAAAATCAATTTCTTAACCACTAAATTTGTGAAATTTTTGCAAATTTACTTATTAAGAAATGATAAAACAAATATTTGAGTACCTATTATCTAAAAATTTAATTGATATATCCCCGTTTTTCATCAAATTCCACTTAAAGGAAAAACATAGATATCCTTATCTAAAGGATAAATAACATCACTATTACAAATAATTCCAGAAGTACCTAAAGTATATTTTGTATTGTCTAATTGCTTAAAACTACGTACAGAAGATAAATTATATTGCATACCAGATTTACATTCGATGCGATGAAGAGTTCCTTTATGTAATAGGACTAAATCAATTTCATTATTATTGCTATCGCGATAATAATAATACCCCACAGATTCCCCATTATTGATAAAGCTCTTTCTTAATTCATTTATAATATAAGTTTCGACAAAATGACCACCAAATATCGATGCTCTTAACGTTTCGGGAGAATCTAAATGTGCTAAAAAACACGCTAAACCTGTATCATTAAAATAAAGTTTAGGTCTTTTAACAAGTCTTTTAGTCATGGATAGTTCATTAAAAGGTTCTAATAAATAGATAATATCTCCCGCTAGTAAAATAGAAATCCAAGATTGAATCGTTTTAATATCCACGCCAAGAGCTTTAGCAATAGAATCATAAACAAGTTCTTGACCAGTTAAAGATGCAATTAATTCAAGAAATCTTCTAAAGACAAATTTATCTTTAACATGAATTAATTCTGATACATCTTTTTCTAAATAAGACTCTACATAATCACTATAAAACTGATTTATCTTTAAAGCAGAATTACTATATAATTCAGGATAAAATCCTTTGACAATTAAATTATATAAATCTAAAGGAGATAAAGGATTATGCTTTGCTCTAGAATTAATATTCCTTAAATTAAAAGCAAAAGGAATCTCCTTTCGAGAAATAATTTCATTTCTAGATAAAGGAAACATATGAATAATTGCCACTCTGCCCGCAAGAGACTCACTAACTTTATTCATTAAACGATAAATTTGTGAACCAGTTAAAATATACATTCCATAATTATCTTTTCTTTTCATCTTTTCTTTATTAACGATTTCTTCGATGACTTCAAAAAGCTCAGGAGCTTTTTGAACTTCATCAATAATTAAAGGAAAAGGATGTAAAGATAAGAATAAATGGGGATCTTGTTTAGCAAGCATCCTTTCACTCATAGAATCTAAAGAAATATATGAAAAACCTTTTTCAATATATAACTCAGCTAAGGTGGATTTACCCACCTGTCTAGCTCCTGTTATTAAAGTAACAGGTTTACTTTTAATGGCTTCATCAATTTGTTTTAGAATCGTTCTTTGTATCATAAAATCATCTCCCTTATTATTATAATTTAGTATTTTTTGGAGTTCAACTCCAAATTTGCATAAAATTCTTCTATAAAAAAATAGCGATAATATCGTTTTTATCTTAAAAAAATGTTGATTTTACTTTTTTAAATTGATTAACATTCTCAACTTTAGGAGTTGGAAAAATTAATCAAAACAATCTAATTTAAATAAAAGATGTATATCAATTGATTGCATATAGCTATACAAAAGAGTATTCTAAAGTTAGAAAAAAACATAATATATTAAAGGAGGATTTATTATGTCAAAGACTGAAAACGTATTTATTCGAGTAGAACCACAAGTAAAAGAAAAAGCAGAAGCAATTTTTGAGGAACTTGGAATTTCAATGTCTAATGCTATTGGTATATTTTTACATCAAGTAATTTTAAATCATGGTTTTCCTTTCGAATTAAAAATACCTTATGAAAAACCTATCGCATTTGATTCTTTATCAGATCAAGAAGTTGAGCAATTATTTGAAGAAGCAATGCAAGAATATAAAGAAGGTAAAGTTCTTTCTGAAAAAAATGTAAGAAGTATACTTAAAAGGATTATGAAGGAATAAAATAGTTCTCTAACAAAGATATTTTATCATTTATAACAAAATCTTAAGGTTTTTTTAATTTTAAAAAAGATAGTGATAAATAAATCACTATCTGAAGCCACTATCGAAACTACTAGTGATATTCTAAAGCTTCTAAGAAAATAGTAAAGCTTATAAGCTCTAAAGTCAAGAGATACATTTTGACCACCATTGCCAAAATGAAAAACAAAATTTTGTCTATTTAATATTCAATTATTACGCCTTACACGGGGTAAAAATGCGTATTTATACAAAAATACCCCATCATAAGGCTTTTTGTTTATCTCAAAGCAATATTATCACCTTGTTTATAATTCATCTTTTGCAGTTGTTGTGCTCTAAATTTAATTATTGCTTTTATTAAACCAACACTATGCAAAGAACTATAGAATAATTTATTTGAAATTGACTATTTGAAGTGAAAGAGTTATATTATATACGGGGCAAAAATGCGTATTTACGCAAAAACAACCCGTTAGGAGTCCTCTTTGATGATTGAAAGAAAGCAGTATCTAGATAAATTAATAAGGAAAAAAGAAAACGGACAAGTCAAAATTATCACTGGAATAAGAAGATGTGGTAAATCCTATTTACTATTTAATATATATTATGATTATTTAAAGTCGATAGGTATAGATGATAAGCATATTATCACATTAGCCTTAGATGAAAATCAAAATGCAAAATATAGAAATCCCCTTCATTTAGATGCATATATTCAAAGCAAGCTTCAAGATGATAAAATGCATTATATTTTTCTTGATGAAATTCAAAAAGTTAAAGCAATAAAAAATCCATATTTAGAAGATGATGATGAAAAAATAAGTTTTGTTGATGTCTTACTTGGATTAATGAAAAAGGCGAATGTTGATCTTTATATTACGGGTAGTAATTCTAAAATGTTATCCATTGATATTTTAACGGAATTTAAAGGAAGAGGAGACGAAATAAGAGTAAATCCCCTATCTTATAAAGAATTTTATGATGCTTATAAAGGAGATAAGCATCTAGCATGGCAAGAGTATTTTACCTATGGAGGAATGCCATTTCTTATGTCATTAGAAACGCATGAGGATAAAAGTAATTACTTAATAAATTTATTTGAGCAAGTGTATTTATCTGACATATTAGAAAGACACCATCTTCAAAACGATAAAAGAGTATTAGAGGATTTATTAAATATCATTTCTTCCTCGGTTGGATCTTTAACAAATCCTACTAAGCTAGCAAATACTTTTCTATCTTTAAAACACATGAATATCAAAAATACAACAATAAGTAATTACTTAGATTATTTTATTCATGCTTTTATGATTTCTAGTGCACAAAGATACGATATCAAAAGAAAAAAGTATATAAAAACTACCTTAAAATATTATTTTTCAGATGTTGGATTAAGAAATGCTTTATTAAATTTTAGACAACAAGAAGAAACACATATTATGGAAAACATCATTTATAACGAGTTATTACTAAGAGGTTTTAGTGTTGATGTTGGAATTGTTGAATATAACTTTAAATCTTCTGATGGAACAAGTCAAAGAACCCAATTAGAGGTCGACTTTGTTGCAAATAATGGTAACAAAAGATACTATATTCAATCTGCTTTTGCTATCCCTACGGAAGAAAAAAGAAAACAAGAAACTAGAGCATTTTCTCTCATTAATGATTCTTTTAAAAAGATTGTTGTTGTTAAGGAAAATATCATTCCTTGGTATGATGAAAAGGGAATATTTTATGTAGGAGTAGAACAGTTTTTATTAGAGGATTTTTTACTGAATTAATAATGAGTAAAAGTAACCATAGTTTCATTGTATCTAATATTTTTAAAAGATATTATGCATTATTATAATCCTTATCAAAATGATATTTTCTTTTGTTTAAATAGACAAAAAATGGAATTTTTTAAAATTTTGTCTATTTAAATCGACTTTTACTCGTTTTTATATCAAAGTAAAAGCATCAATTTGTCTTTGTTTTTTTAAATATGTTTGCTAACTTTAGTTTAATTTTATTAAAGAAATCCTTATAGAATTGGGGTATTTTCCGATTAATGATAAAAGCAAAGGGTGAATAGATGATGAAATAATAAAACAACAAAAGAGTTATTGTTGAAAAAATGGATGAAACGAAACAATAAAAGAGATAGTTTATATTATCACGACCTAAACCAATAACACTTTGAAACCAATCCGATGCAATATAATTATTAAATAATGGAGTTGTCACAATTTGATGGAACGCTAATAAGATAAGCGTACTTTTACCAAACTCGCTTAATACTTTATTACGAATACCATTACAAATAAGAATCACTCCAAGTGAATCTAAAACCGCTACAGGAAGAGTTAGATAATACTTTTGATATTGTCGTGCCCACATCTCTAGATAGGTGCTATACGTATGATAGTTGTATTCACTAATTAAGTAGCCAATGGTAAATAAAGCGATACCGATAAGTAAACTAATCCATCTTTTTGAAAGAACAAAAGTACGAATCTTTGTAAGTTTTTGATGACTAAAAAGATAACCAATGAAAATAAAAAAGACACCAAATAATGAAGCATCGATATTCCATACATAGGAATAATTAAAATATTTGTTAAAGAAGATTGCAATTCCTAAAAAAACAAATGAAATTAAAGTGCAATAAACCAATTTATTTCTTCCTAATTTAATAACTGCATAAAAGAAAAGATCCGCGAAGAATAACGCTCCGACAAACCAAAGAGGATAAACACGCTTTTGTTCTATTAATTTAATTAACATTTGTCCGATGAAACTAATATCCTTAGGATTACCCGCTAAGGAAGCCATCATCATTTCAGAAAAAATTAATAGAATTCCAAGACAAAAGGTTGGAATTAAATAAGACTTCATTTTACGTTCTAAAAAAATTCCAAATGGCTCATCATCATGAATTTTTAAAGTTATACCATTTAACACGAAAAAAACTGGTAGTGTGAAGCTATAACAGATGTGAACTATTTCACCTTGACCACCAATTGTATGACAAAGTATAACTAGAAAAATTGCTAAAAATTTTGTGGTATCAACATAATCTAGACGTTTTTTTTGAATTTTTTGATTTGTTTCAAGTACGGCTTCTTCCATTTTTCTTTCCTTGTTATTTAAGCAACACTATTATTTTACTTATTCCAACTATTAAAGTCTTGATTTTTTTAATGAATTGATTGATTTCTAAAAAATTACTTGTAATTTATAGTCTGTACATATTCATTTGCACTTTCATGAATATTGTATCAAATGATCTTTTACATCAAAATAGCAATTAAATAGATAAAATTAACTCACACCTCATTGATTATTCTCGCAAAACATACTATAATTTGTGAGAATAAGAAAGGATTTGCGAGAATGAAATACTTTGATTATGCAAAATTGAAAGATAGAAAATGGCCTAAGGAAGTAGTAAATTACGTAGGATTGATTCATGAATATAAAGGTAAACAACAACTTTATTTAAAACAAAAAGAAGAAAAACTTACTAAATTAATAGATTTAGCTAAAAGACAATCTACTGAAGCTAGTAATGATATTGAAGGTATTAGAACTACAAATTCTAGACTTCTAAAGTTGATGAGCGATAAAACTACACCTATAAATCGTAATGAAGAAGAGATACTTGGCTATAGATATGCTCTCAAATTAATTCATGAATCCTTTGAATATATTCCAATTAAAAGTAATTATATACTTCAAATTCATAAGGAAATGTATCGGTTTATTGATGTTACTTTTGGTGGTAAGTTCAAAGATACCCAAAATGAAATAGTTGCTATACATGAAAATGGAGTTAAAGAAGTTATATTTAAACCATTAGAGCCGTTTGAAACTCCCTTAGCTATAGAAAGCTTGTGTGAAGAATATAATAAAGCAATAAAGGAATATGGAATTGATCCCTTGCTAGTTATACCGATTTTTATCCATGATTTTTTATGCATCCATCCATTCAATGATGGAAATGGAAGAATATCTAGATTACTTACCACATTACTTCTCTACCAATCTGGATTTATGATTGGTAAATACATTTCTTTAGAGAAAAAAATCCAAATCACAAAACAAGAATATTATGAAGCATTAAGTAAAAGTTCCAATGGATGGCATGAAGGAAAAAACGATGATACAGCTTTTGTCAAGTATTTACTTGGTACCATTTTAGCGGCTTATCGTGATTTTGAAGATAGAGTTTCTGTTGTTTCTAAAAAGCAATCAGCGCTTGAAATGGTGAGGAATGCTGTTCATCAAAGGATTGGTAAATTCACCAAAAGCGACATCATTGAATATTGCCCAGAGATAGGATCTAGATCAGTCGAATCATCCTTAAAACAGCTTTGTAATGAGGGATTAATAGAAAAACGTGGAGGAGGACGTTCCACTTACTATGTGAAAATGAAATAAACTCCTATTAAAATTCATTTTTTAACATTTATATGTAGTTTTATAAAAGGTCATTGAAATGAAATAGGAATATGTGTATTGAAGTTATACCACATGCTATTTGAACAAGCATTTTCTTTCTAGACCATGGCATAAAATTTAAAGCCATTCATAAATCTTTCTACACAACTTATATGAAAAGTGAAATATATTTTATCATCAAGTTTTTATAAATATCGGATTACGTGTAATTTATATGCTTAAATTTACTGGATTACGTGTAAAATCGTCTTTAAAAATGTGCCGAAAACGTGTAAAATTATTTTAAGGTGATTTTATGAAAAGAAAAATAGATGCATTTTTATTAGAATGGAAAAGCAAAAAAGACCATTTGCCCTTAGTCATAAAAGGGGCTAGACAAGTTGGTAAAACATACTCTATTGAAAATTTTGCAAAATCTAATTATCAAAATTTTATAGAGATTAATTTTGCTACACATGAAGAATTTTTAACGATATTTAATGATGGATACGAAATAGATCATATTCTTAAAAACATCTCTTTAATTCGTCCAGATTATCAATTTAAAAAAGGAAATACCTTAATCTTTTTTGATGAAATTCAACTCTGCTCAAAAGGAATGGCATCTTTAAAACAATTTAAAATTGATGGACGCTTTGATGTTATTTGTTCAGGTTCTTTAATGGGAATTAACTATAATGAAATCGAACTCAATAGTGTGGGTTATAAAGAAGATTACGATATGTATTCAATGGACTTTGAAGAATTTTTATGGGCATTAAACTATAGTAATGAACAAATAACAGATATACTTAATCATATGATTCATTTAACCCCATTTAGTGATTTAGAAATGAAAATCTATAAAAACATATTCTTAGATTATTTGATTGTTGGAGGTATGCCCGCGATTGTCTTAAAATATATCGAAAATAAAAACTTTTCAGGTATTCTTTCTATGCAAAGACAATTACTAAAGGATTATGAAGAAGATATTACAAAGTATACCCATGGAATTAAAAGAAAAAAGATTTTAAATGTAAATAAACATATTCCTTATTTTTTAAGCAAAGAAAATAAACGTTATCAAATCACAAAAATAACTAAAAATGCCAGAAATAGGGATTATATTGGAACCTTTGAATGGCTATCTAATGCAGGTATTATCAATATTTGTTATTGTTTAAATGAACTTACTCTTCCTTTGATAGGAAATTATGATCTAGTAAAATACAAAGTCTATTTTGGAGATATTGGTTTATTTATTGCTGCTTTAGATGATGAAGCACAAGATGATTTAAGAAAAAATAAAAACTTTAATATTTTTAAAGGGGCAATCTATGAAAATATCGCTAGTGAAACACTCATTAAAGAAGGATATAAATTGTTCTATTATAGTGATGACCATTCCCAACTAGAGATGGATTTTTTTATTCGTAATAAAGAAAATCTAATTCCCATTGAAATTAAAGCAAAAGATGGTGCAACAGCCTCTCTTAATAATTTGATTAAGAAAGAAAAATATAAAGAGATTCAATTTGGCATTAAATTCGCGGATAAAAATATTGGATTTAATGGAAAAATATATACGTTTCCTTACTTTACTCTGTTCTTATTAAAGCAATTTATTAAAAATTTAGATGATAAAAAATAAGTGATAATTTTTTTGCTCACTTTTTACCCACATTTTTCTCATAATTTTCTCAATATTTTCCTAATTATAGGCGTTTTTATTTGCTCACTTTTCTGTTTACTTTTGCTCACTTTATGTTATACTATTTATAGAGGTGAAAGTATGGATCAAGAATATTTATTAGAATTAATTAATAGTGAAGAATGTGAATGGATTGAGTTCAAAGAAAACTGGTTTGATAAATATGAACTCGGTTGTTATATAAGTGCTTTATCTAATTCTGCGACAGAAAATGGTGAAGATTATGCTTATTTCATCTGGGGTATTCAAGATCAAACACATGAAATCATTGGCACAACTTTTGATTATAATAAAAATGTTAACAATGAACCATTAAAGCACTATTTAGCACGACTTTTATCTCCAAGTATTGCCTTTACTTTTGAAACATTTTCTCTTGATGGAAAGAAAATTGTTTGTTTAACCATTCCCGCGGCAAAAAGAATCATGACAGAATTTGATAAGAATCGATACATAAGAATTGGTTCAAGTAAAGAATTATTAAGAAAGTATCCTGAAAGAGAAATTGATCTTGCCGTTACTTTAAAAAATGGTTATCCCACGATCATAAATACTCCTTCTAGAATTCAAGATTTAGATTTTTCTGATTTAAAAGCATATTATCTTGCCAAAGGTGCCTATGTTCATCCTGATTCTTTCGAAGAAAATCTAGGCTTATTTGTTCCCAATACCAAAAAATATAATATTCTAGCCTATATTTTATCAAACAACAATGATATCTCTTGTAGAGTATCTGTGTTTTCAGGAAAGAAAAAATCAGATAGTCAATATTCCTTAAATGACTTTGGAAGAAAATGCATCTTTTTAACTATCGATCAAATTCTTAACTTTTTAGAATCATTTAATATTACAAAACTTGATGAAAAAAATAGAATTGTTGAAAGAAAAGAAATTTCTTTATTTAATTCCTCTTGCTTAAGAGAGGCTATATTAAATGCTTTTATGCATAATGATTGGGTGGATTTAAACGCTCCGATGA
Organism: uncultured Bacilli bacterium; assembly: GCA_947626895.1. GTDB lineage: Bacteria > Bacillota_I > Bacilli_A > RFN20 > CAG-449 > CANRPC01. The sequence goes on along the minus strand of CANQTY010000014.1, from coordinate 8,273 downwards.
TTTCTGTGTTCACAGATAGAATTGAAATTCTTTCTTATGGTTCTTTACCAAATAAACAGACAAAATCTGGCTTTTTTGCAGGCAAAAGCAAACCGAGATGCCTTGAACTTGCTGAGATCTTTGTAAAATTAAAAATTAGTGAAAGAGCAGGAAGGGGAGTACCAAAAATTGTTGATACATATGGAATGGATGTAATCGAAATAGCGGAAGATTATATCAAAGTTACTATTCCCTATGCTTTTGAAAGAGCCTTTGGAAACTCTGAAAGTGAGCAAAAAGTGAGCAAAAAAAGTGAGCAAAAAAAGAAGCATCAATTTCTCTCTAAAACAGATAAAATTAAATGGCTGATTTTACATGAAATGGAAAATGATTCATCGATTACTACTAGCCAATTGATGGAAATTACAGACTTAAAAAAGACTGCTGTTCAAAATTATTTAAAAGACTTAACAAAAAATGGTTATATTAAACGTATAGGTAGTAAAAGAAGTGGATATTGGAAAGTAATTAAACAAACATTTGAGTTTTAAAAATAGCAAGTAATCCTCTCTACTTGCTATAGTTATTTTAACTAATAATGAAGTTATTCTTCAAAGACTGCATTATGATATACAGCTTGTACATCTTCTGCTTCATCAAGAGCGTCTAATAAGTGATGCATCTTTTCAGCTTCTTCACCTTTTAATAATACGGTATCATTAGGAAGCATTGTGATTTCACATGTATCATATTCTGTGATTCCCATTTCTTTTAAGCAATCTTTCGCTTGTTGGAATGCACTGGGAGATACAGTCACCGCGATCATACCATCTTCAAGAGAAACTTCTTGAACATCGACATCCCCTAAGACGAGAGCTTCTTCCACTTCATCACGATTCGTACCTTCAAAAGTGATAAGACCTGCCTCGGTAAAGTTAAAGGATACAGAACCTGGATTACCTAAATGTCCACCTTTTTTCGTGAAGCAATTTCTTACTTCATCATAAGCTCTTCTTACGTTATTAGATAATGTATCGACAATCACATAGGTGGAACCTGGTCCAAAACCTTCATATCGACCTGCTTCATAACTTTCTACATCTCCTCCAGCTGCTTTTTTAATAGCTCTATCAATGACATCACGAGGAATATTTTGTCCTTTAAATTTTTCTAATACACTACGAAGGGCAAGATTGGAATCTGGATCTGGTACGCCACTTTTCGCAGCAATATAAATTTCTTTACTTGCACGCATGTATAATGCGGATTTTGCAGCGCTTGTCGCTGCCATTTTTTTAGCTCTTACTTCATGTGCTCTACCCATAATTAACACCTCTTTTTCTATGACATTTTAGCACAACATTGTTCCCTTTTCTATGGTATATTTTAATCTTACTTAATTTTTTAAGGGAGTGTTATCTATTTTAAATTTTCTAATTCATTGATGAGTTCAATGTCGATTTCTCTAGCTAAACGATAACCATCATCATTTTTATCGGAAGATAATTCTTGGGGAGCATGTGCATCTAATCCTAAAATCATCTTACAGTGCTTTTTAGCCGCTATTTTCCAAAATTCCATATGGGGATATAAATAACGTTCTTCATTATTAATCATGACTTTTCCTCGACGAATCGCTGCAAAATTAAACTCTAAAGGAATATTTAAAGCATGCGAAGCATCACATATTTCTTCGGAAATCTTTTTACAAGTATGGTCAAATTCATTATACCCCCCCATAAAGTAATCAGGATGAGCAACATAAGCAAAATAGCCTGTTTCCATACCTTTTATCAGTGTATCTTTATAACGAATGATATCGTTTTTCGTCGTGGCTTTAGAAAAGAAATATTTGATACGTCCATTTTCTAATTCACAATGATTTCCTAAAATTAAATAATCGATTTTCTTTTCTTTTAATAACATATCATAATAAGCAAAATATTCAGGGAAAGGTTCTGCTTCAAAACCTAATAAAATACGAATTCTTTCCTTATATTTTTCTTTTAAATGATTGATGGAAGAAAAATAATCTTCCGTCAAGGAAAATTCTCCACGAACATTGACTTGAGAAAGACCTTCAAGCATCACATGATCTGAAAAGCCTAAAGTTTGCATTCCTAAGCCAATCGCTTCAAGAACGTAATCTTCATCTTCGCCGACGGCATGCCCGCAGCGGAATGTATGCGTATGATAATTATGACGAATCATATCTTCTCCTCATAATACACTTCTTTTAAATATAAGCCTTCACTTGGGGCTTTAAAACAAAGTGTATTTCTATTCTTATTATCTAATCTATTTTGTAATTCTTCAAGACTAATTTCATCGCGTTCATAAGCAAGTAGACTTCCTATAATGATTCTTACCATATAGCGTTTAAAGCCACTTCCGATGATTTTAAAAAGAAGATAATCATTTCTTTTTTCTAACGTAAAAGAAGCAATGGTTTCTAAATAAGAATCTTCTTCTTTATTTGTACAAAAATTTCTAAAATCATGCTCACCTAGAAAGATTTTCATCCCATTTTTTAATTTATCTACATCTAATTTTTTATGGACAAAATACGTATAGTTTCTTAAAAAGGGATTAAATTCTCCATTATTAATAATATATAAATAGGCCTTTTTCTTTGCACTATATCTTGCATGAAAATCACTAGAAACAACTTTGACATCTATAATATAAATTTCTTTTGGTAATAAAGCGTTTAATGCTCTTTTTAAACGAGATACTTCTTTTTCTTTATCACTATCAAACGTTGCTACTTGACATAATGCATGCACCCCTTTATCCGTTCTGCCTGAAGAATGAATGCGAATAGGTTCATCAAATAGGGTACTTAATATCTTTTCTATTTCTTCTTGAATGGTACGTTTATTTACTTGCACTTGATAACCATAAAAATAGGTCCCTTCATACGTAAATCGTAACGCATATCTCATAATAAAATCCCCATATAAAAATCAATACCTAAAATAGATAGAGTTAATGCCCCGCTAAAAAGAAGAGCGATAAAAAGAAATGAAAATAAATCACGATGGGTAAATTTCATAATTCGATAACGCGTTCTTTTGCCATTTGGATCATAGCCTCTTACTTCCATAGCATCAGCTAGATCACTACTTCTTTGTATCGCCGAAGTACATAAAGGAATAATTAAAGAAATAATTGCTTTTACTTTTTCTTTTAATTTACCATTTTCAAAATCTACCCCTCTTGAAGCCTGTGCTTTCATGAAACGATCGGTATCTTCCATTAAGGTTGGAATAAAACGTAAAGCTAAAGAAATCACCATAGCAATGATATGAACAGGTACCTTAATCCACGTCAAGGGATGTAAATACCATTCTAAAGCATAAGTTAAATCCATGGGTTTTGTCGTCGCGGTTAAAATTAAAGAAAACGCGAGCATTAAAACTAAACGGACAAAAATATAGGCGGTATTAAATAAAGCATCATAATAGATAGGAAAACTAAAAAGATAAAAAGCATCTCCAGTATGAACGACTAAAATATTAATAATTAATAAGAAAACCATCATAAACCACATCGGTTTAATCGCTCTTAATAATTGTCTAAATCTCAATTTTGCAATCTTTAAAAAGATGAAAATAAAAAGAAATAAAATTCCATAAAAAGTAAAGTCCATAGCTCGAGATGGAAAATGTAAAAAGACGATTACCATGAATAAAATCATCGCTAATAGCTTAAATCTTGCATCGAGACGATGTAAGAAGGTATCATAATTTGTATATCTTCCAATAGGTAATTCTTTCATGTTATTTTCCTTTGCATCGTTTTATTTCACGCACTAAAGAAGTGATATCTTTAATTTCTTTTCGATTTAAAGATAAACCATTTTCTTCACATAATTTAACAATTTCAATAATTTCAGGTGCATCAATTCCTGTTTCAAGAAGAAGTTCTTCTTGATAAAATAATTCGCTTGGTGCATATATTCCTTTTAATTTTCCTTGATGCATTAATAACACTTGATTACAATATTTTAAAACTAGATTCATATCATGAGTGATAATTAAAATGGAAGTTCCTTGATCATATAATTCTTTAAATAAATCTAAGATTTCTTGTGCCCCTTTAGGATCTAGTCCTGCGGTAGGTTCATCTAAAACTAAGATTTCAGGATTCATAGCAATCATACCTGCGATTGCTACACGACGCTTTTCCCCACCAGAAAGTTCAAAAGGACTTTTCGTAAAATATTCTTCTTTTATACCAACTTTTTTTAAGGCGTTTTTTGCTTTTAAAGTAGCATCTTCATCACTATCAGAGAAGTTTTTAGGACCAAAACTCACGTCTTTTAAGACGGTTTCTTCAAATAATTGATATTCTGAAAATTGAAAGACTACGCCAACATTTTTTCTTAATGATTTAATTTCTTTAATCTTCTTTTTTCCTTCATTAATTTCAAATTCCCCGACAATAACTCTTCCTTTTGTAGGTCTTAAAAGGGCATTTATTTGTTGAACAAGAGTTGATTTTCCACTTCCAGTATGTCCAATAATGGCACTAAAAAAGTGACCCTCAAGAGTAAAGGAGATATCTTCAAGAGCAACACTTGGAAGGGGTGAAGATACATCATAAGTATAATAGACATGATCAAAATTTATGCGTGACATATATTTTTCATAATCTCCTTAATATCTTCATCTTCATCAAAGGAAAAATCTTCTTTTTTTAATGCAGATTTTAACTTCAAATTAAAGGGTAAATCTAGCCCAATTTCTTTTAATTCTTGTTCATGAGAAAAGACATATAAAGGTGTTCCTTCTAGATAAGCTTTCCCTTCATGTAAAACGATAATTCGATCACATAAAAGAGCTTCTTCCATATGATGGGTCACCATTAAAATAGTCATATTGGGATTTTCTTTTTTCATTAAAGAAGTTAATTCCATAATTTCTTTTCTTCCTTTAGGGTCAAGCATTGCTGTGGCTTCATCCATATAGACTATTTCAGGTTTCATCGATAAAACTCCAGCGATTGCTACTCTTTGCTTTTGCCCTCCAGAAAGAGAGGATGGTTCTTTATCTAAAAAGTCAATCATTCCGACTTTCAAAGCATATTCACGAACGATATCTTCCATATCTTCATGAGGGATTAATCGATTTTCTAGGCCAAAGGCGATATCATCCCTTACTGTTGCGCCAATAAATTGGTTATCTGGATTTTGAAAGATAATCCCCATTTTCTTTCTTAAATCATCTACACTATCTTCATTTAATTCTTGACCTAATAAGGTTATTTTCCCTTCATCTTTTTCTAAAAGGGCAACAAGAAGTTTCATTAAAGTAGATTTACCTGATCCATTTGGACCAATAAAGGCAATCGATTCTCCTTGTTCCACAGAAAAAGAAAGATCATGAAGAATGTTCTTTTTTTCTTCATTTTCTCCTGTTTCATAAGAAAAAGATAAATGTTCTACCTCGATAGCTTTCATTTTCTTTTTCCTCGATAAAAGATGATATAAGTCATAATAAGATAATAAATTAAAGATATCCCAAATAAGATAGCTAAAATAATCCAACCTTGCATTGTTCCTTTAAAAGCATCAATTTGAGAAAGAATTGAGGCAGTAGGAATTAAAAATAAAAGCAAAACTAAAGTTAAAATAAAATACGTTCTTCCTTTATGCGACATCTTTTACCTCTTTATTAAAGATTGGATCTAAAATTCGTCCTTCATATTTTCGATAAGTAATATGAGCCATATCTAAGAGTTTTTTACTAGCGATAATAGAATCATCCTCTGCATGCTTATCATCTAAATAAATCACTTCTTTAATGCCTGATTGAATGATTGCTTTTGCACATTCATTACAAGGGAATAAAGTGACATAAAGTTTTGCTCCCCTTACTGGGGCATTAGAATTTAAAATCGCATTAAATTCAGCATGACAAACATATAAATATTTTGTATCTAAAGGAGAACCTTCACGAGACCAAGGAAGTTCATCATCTGAACAACCAATAGGCATCCCGTTATACCCCATTGTAATGACTTTATTTTCATCAGAGGCAATACACGCACCAACTTGCGTTGATGGGTCTTTACTTCTTTTTGATGAAAGGATAGCTACACCCATAAAATATTCATCCCAGGAGATATAATCTTTTCTTTTTTCACTCATAAAATTCACCTGTTTCATTCTACCATTATCTCAAATTAAAAAAAAGAAATTTGCCTTTTATACGGAAATAAAAAGAATGCCCTATAAGTTAAGACATCCTTTTTTGATTTCAATTAATGAATGATTAATCCGTGACGGATGGAGCATCTTCAGTTGGAATACTTAATCCCCAAGTGGTATTGGCATATGTGCCAATTTCATATGAAGCTTTTGTTTTTCCAACATCATGGAATCTTAAATCACCATAGATATACCAGCCATATTCACCTTGACCAGATCCATCGGTGAAATAGCGTGCTTCAGCATTTAAGGCATCAGGATCCTCTTCACCCGTCTTATTCATATTAAATTCTAATGTTAATCCGTCTAAAATGTTACCTAATAGTAAATTGGTTGTGGTAAGCGCGGAAACGATGAAGTAATTTGTCACATGAACATGTCCTGATTCACTGATGAAGACTCCGTCTTCCCAATTACCACCTGTTACGTTGTTCCATAATGCTTTATATTCAGTATTATCAAGCATGACCATTTTATTCATGTAATTTTCCCACATTGAATTAATAAATTCATCAAGATTTACATCGTTTTTAGCACCACTAGTAGTAGTTACATGAATGTTATAACCATCTGCGTCAACTGTAACATTACTCGCGCCAAATTGGGATCTAGACATTGTAATTGCATCTTGAAGGCTTAACCATTCAGAATGTTTGGGATCATCTGTAGTTTCTTCAGCAGTTGGATTATAATAATGAATTCCTCTTGTATCAGTATTTGATTTATCTTCATTAAACTGAACATTAATATAACCTAATTTATATGGATTACTACCACTTAAAGAGCCAAATTCTGTATAATCTTTACCAACCATACGGCTATCAAAGGTATATGTACCTGATGAATCTGTTAATTTATGAGTTAAATCATAATTTTGTCCTGTCTTTAATTTTGTAACTTTATCTGCGAAAGCTTTTCTTGTAGCTTTAGATGCCTCTGATTCTTCTCCTGGACCATTTGTATAGAAATCATCAGGAACAAATGTTTCAAATCCATATTCTTCAAGAATCTCTTGATCTACACCATCTAATGGAACAAAATCTCTAACTAAGATAGGTAAAGTAGGATTCCCTCCTTTATCTAATGGTCCAAAGTTATCAAGATAAACTTCCCAATAGATATCATTAAAATCACCATATTCAATAAGCGTAATGACTGTTGTAATTTTTTTTGTTTCATCCAATGCATTCATAAAATCATAGTAGTATTCATCTGCACCATATCCAAGAGTATTAGCAATGGAATTATCAAACATCATTAATCCAACATAGGGATTTACCGATGTTAAAGTTAAATTACCTTCATCATCTTCGCCTGGAACAAAATCTTCTTCTAAGTCTAATCCATTAGCTTCTGCAAGTTCATCCACGGTTGGCATCGTATAAAATGCATTGTAATTTGCTTCAGTCGCAGCGATAAGATAAGCTGTTTCATCACTAAATACTGCACCATATGGAAGACCTTGAACAGGATGATAAGATGGCATAAATTCAATATCTGCGCCATTAAATGCTACTCCATACGCATAGAATTCTGTATTTCTTCCATTTTTATGCTTTGCATATCCACTTTTTGTGTTAAAATTAAACACTGAATTTTCTGTGACAACCATTTGATTTGCAATCGCACTATATGGATATGAAGGATAAGTTTCATCATAAGAATAGAAATAGTCCGATACGACATAGTTCATTCCTAATGAATCAAAGACATCCTTAAATTTTTCCATTACATCAACTTCTTCTTCAGAAATTGGTGTACTTGTTTGACTACTATCACCTGAAGTGCTATCTGACATGGAGCTAGTTTCTCCTCCATCATTGTTACAACCGACAAGGCCAACTAGACCAATCGCGGTTAATAAGAATAAAAGTTTCTTTTTCATATTTTTTTCCTCCTCTAAATGAGAAATCTATTCGATTTTTTTAAGACAAAAATGCGAATGATTGTCAATATTTTATGCTTTTGTATATCGAATGTAAACACTTTTTTTTAGTTTTTAAAAATTCTGTTAATTATTAATCTAAGTGCAACAAATGTTAATGAAAAAAATTTTTTGCTGTTGCGAAAAGAGTTAAAA
>CANQTY010000013.1 GCA_947626895.1 uncultured Bacilli bacterium | reverse complement strand
TCTGCGACTGCCATACCAAAATAGAAGAACGCAACTGTTAAAAGAATCATCACAACCGCAGGAATAAATAGGGTATGAGGATATGATCTTAACGCCGTAGCGATATTTTTTGCTGAGAAAGCTGTATTTAGCACTTGTCCTAAAGACATTTGAGTCGCTGGGAAAGCACCAAAGTAAATCAAGCTAACTTCAGATGAAATACAAGATGGGATAAAACTAATAACCACTTGAGCAATAATTGAAACTAAATTAGGTAATAAGTTATGAATGATAATTGTATGGGCTCTGCTACCTAAAGCTTCAGAAGCAATATTAAATTCACGATTACGAATGATGATGATTTGATTTCTCATCGTTGAAGCAAGCCCCATCCATCCAAACATTGTCATAACTAATACAGAATTCCAAAAAGCTATTGCTTCATTTCCAGAGGAATTTGGTAAAAGCTCTAAGACCATGATATAGATCAATAAAGATGGAATATTAGAAATCACATTAGATATTTCTATCATAATCGGATCTAGCGCTCGAATATAGCCCCAAAATCCTCCAATAACTAAACCTAATGCCACGTTAATAAGAGAAACAACAAGAGCTAGTTTTAAGGAAAATTGCGCTCCTTCCCAAATATCATGCCAAAGGTCTCTTCCACCCATTGAGGTCCCAAACCAGTGGGTCGCCGAAGGGGGTTCTGATCTTGGTCTACCAAACGCTCCTGGGAGAGTGGTAAAGGCAGTTGAACTACCCATCATTGGTCCAAAAATAGTAAAGAAAACTAAAATAATTACAATAGCAATACAAATCATTGCTACTTTATTTTTAAATAATTGTTTCCATACGGATTTCCAATAAGAATAAGGTGCACTTGTCAGTTGTTCATCTTCTTCAGAAGTTGTACCAACAACTTCAAAAAGAGATTCATCAAATTCTAAGACATCATTCATCTCTGGTAATTGACTTAAATCTTTAACCATACTGCACCTCCTTACTGTGATTCAAAGCTGATTCTAGGATCAGCAATTGCCATAGCAATATCTGCGATTAAATAGGAAACAACAGATAATATGGCACTAAATACGACTACGCCTTGAACAATCATAAAGTCTTTTGTCTGCACTGCGTTCATTAACATTCCTCCAAAGCCATCAATGGCAAATAAGGATTCAATGAAGTATGAACCAAATAGACATGAAATAAAGGCAGTTGATAATGATCTAGATAATGGAACAATCGCATTTCTTAAAACATGGGTAAACATGATGCGATTTTCAGATAAGCCTTTTGATCTAGCAAATTTAACATAATCTGAATTAATTTCATTTAGCATATATCGCCTGACCCAATAGGCAATTCCCGCGATACCCGCAAAAGAAGAAGTAAATGCTGGAGCAAGCCAAGTTGTTACATTATTTGGATCAAATCTCATTGGGAACCAATCAATTCCCCACATTAAGAGTTGTTGGAAGAATGAATATAGTAAGTAAAAATAAAGAAGACCAGGAATAGCATCGATTAAAATAATATACGTTTTACCTATTTTATCGACTAATTTATCTTGGTATTTTGCCATAAAGATTCCTAAAGGATACCCAATGATGAGTTGAATTAATACATCAATTGCACCCCATCTAAAGGAATTAGGAAGTTTATCAAAAATAGCATCTGCAATAAATGGAATAGTATCACTTCTTGCCGAAGATCCTAAATAAACCACAAAGAATTGAGATTGTACACAATCCGCGGTTAATTTTGATTTATCCACGGCAGTACAAATTTCTTTTGGAATCGGTATGATATTATAAAAATAGGTAAAGAATTGCTCAATCAAAGAACCCGTGAGTCCCAAATTTCTCATTTTTGCTTCACACCATCGTTCAAATTGTTCACCAGTAAAGTGGGGATTCGCAGGACAATATGCACTTCTTAAATCTTGCATACGAATCAAACAAAATGTAATTGCTAAAGCTAAAACAATTGAAACAAGAGCACTACCAATACGTTTTAAAGAATAATAAAACAAAGGATGTGTCAAAAAGCGACGGAATTTGGTGTCTTTTTTTAAAACGAGATTATGATTGACCAAAACGATAAACACAACGGCGAGAACTAAAAGCGCAATCACAATATAACTAATGATAATTTGTGCTTGATAATTACCACTTTCCGCTGCCATAAATGTGAGTAGTTTGGTAAAATCCATGGTTTTCTCCTTTTTACATAAAAACAAAAAGTTTTAAGGCTTTGCACTATTTTATAAGATTTCTTGCTATGTTGCAATGATTTTATTTAAATTAAAAAATTAGTAAGTTTATGAAAAAAGCCCGAAAAAAAGAAGGCGCCGAAGCACCTTCTTAACGTCTTACTTTTGTTGAGCCTTTTCTTGTTCCCATTCTGCTTTTAGACGTTGTCTTTGACATGCAGTAAGGGGTTCATTAAGAATTTCTAAGCCTTTTAATTTGTTACTAGATAAACCATAACCCGCACGTGGAGAACGATATGGAACGAATTTAGAAATTGTACATGAATAACCTTGTCCTGGTTGATATAATGGTTTAATTAATGCACATTCTTCAAGCATGAATAATTCTGCTTCAGCAAAACCCTTATAGCGTTTTGCTTTTTGTTCTTGTGTTGTAGAGACAATTTGATTTGCAGCAGTAACCATTTCGCCATATGTAGTTAATAATGCTTTTGTTTCATCAGATAGTCTCGATGCAGTTTGTGTACCAAAGTGAACTGCCATATCTCCACCTATGACAAGTGTATGAGCATAAGTCATTGGATCACCATAGTCTGGTCCCCAACCAGAGATAAATAAAGAATAATCATATGTGTTAGAAACTGTAATGTAATTTTGAGATGTCTGAATTTTGGTATTTGGTTGTAAACGAATCTTAATATCGTTTTCATTACAAACCTTTAATCCTTTTTCATCTTTGTAATCAGTGTTAATGACACAACCATTTAAACGACGATTTGTATATTCAATAAATAAATCATCATAATATCGTTGTTCATCATCACCATAGAATGATGTGTATTCAACTACAATTGGGTAAGTGACTTTTGGGTCATCTTTTGCAAGTTGTTCAACTGCCGCGGCAGTCTTTGCAACTGAATCTTCTAAAGAGATTTGATTTACTTGACCTGGATTTAAAGCTTTTTCAGCATCTTCTCTTGATGCGCCTTCATGTCTAGCTTGATAAGCATCTAATAAATATTCAAAATAATCTTTACCATTATTATCTGTAACAAAGTTCTTTGGAATATAAGTATTAAGTTGAGTTTGTTGTTGTTCAATTTGTTCGATACCATTTCTTGCATTATAAGCTTCTAAATCTAATGCAGAGAAAATTGCATCACGAATATAAGAATATTTAAATGCTCTATTGGCATTTTGAATTTCTGATGCTGTCATATCAGATAAAGTATTGGCAGATTCTTTTCTATTTAAGTTTAAATAGAAGAAGAAAGACGAATCAACACTGGTAGATTCTTGAGAATAAGTTAAATCATTATGAGGATCAAGAATAGTTCCATGTCCGTCTTCACCTAAAACATATTTTGCCCAACCTTCTTCGTCAAAGGAATTTACACCAAAAGAATCGATATTTCCTAATTCATATTGATCACGTGCAAAATCATAACCTAATGTACTTGGTAAAAGATTATAAACCACTTTGGGTGTTTTTACTTTATCTTTATCCCAATATGTCTCATTCTTTTTATAAGAAATTACCATATCTGTACGTTGATCAAGTAAATATGCACCATTAAATAAAAGATTATCTTTGGAACCAAAGCTACTGCCAACTTCTTCATAGTATTCCATACAAATGGGTAAGAATGGTAAATAGGTTAACATTGTTGGGAAATAATCCGCGGAGTTAGTTAAATGATAAGTAATCGTGTTACCCTCAACATCCACGCCGACACGATTGAAAGCTAAAATATCTTCGACATCTGCGACAGTTGCTGTTCTTCCTAAAAAGAAATTACCCATACTATCTTTTCCACCTTTTAAAGCGCTTAATATCTTATCTAGGTCACCCTTATATGTTTGAGATGCTGAAGTTGCAAAGTTATATTGTTCTGCTCCTTCAATAATTAACATAGGTAAGTATGCAGATTCAGATGCTGTCGCAGCATTTAATACAAGTCTTAAAGTATCTTTAAAATCTTTTGCTTGTACTAAAGCACTTGTTCTTCCATTTCCTTGATATGGTGCACCATCTTTTGTAACCCATTGTGCAGCTTTGCTAGAATCAATTGTAAATGACCACGTTTTATAATTGTCACTTGGTGTTCCTGTATTTGTTGCTAAGCAAGGAATTAGATTACCAAAACGATCATGTTCTACTAAACCATCAACGAAATTTGCAATATGTTGTGCATTTTCAGATTGCATAGTTTTAGTATAATCTAATGTTGTTGGCATATATGATAAATAAGTCGTATAGGAATCTTTACGAGTTACACCATTTAAACTAGCATAACTAAATTCTTCTTCACAAACTCTTTGGAATGTGCCACCACCCTGGTTTTGGTTACAACCAACCATCATCATTAACGCGGCAATAAGAGCTAAATATTTCTTTCCTTTCATTTTTTGCCTCCTTTTTTCAAGCCAAAATAATGCTTATGAAACATAATATTATAAGCATTTTTTGAAGTCAAGAATAAATGTTTGTTTTTCCATTTTCTTAACCGCCCTTCTTTTTTGAGAAAAATAAGGGATTTTTCATCCTTATTATATATTATATATATATGCACGAATTTTTTATCCGTTTTAAGGAAGATAGAAAAAGATGAAACTTAAAAGGAGAGTTATCAACCCTGCGACAATAAAGGGAAAATGATAGGAAAATTTCTTTTGTTTTATCTCTAAAGGAAGTTCTCCACCATATTGTTTTTCTTTTCGACGATAAGAAAATTCAACATGATTTCCACTCATCCAGCCAATTAATAAAAGAATAAAGCCATAAACAGTGACAATATATGAGCCCTCAAAATCAAGAATATTCGCCATATTTAAAAAATAAAAAATCAGTCCAAAGATTAATGCTGCTCCTGAAAAAATAGCTAATTCTATCCACATTTTTAAGGTAATTTTTTTCTTCATGATTTCTTTACTCCTTTACTAAATGCCATTTTATGTAATGATGCAGAAATAAATTGACATAAAGCATCACTAACAATTCCTAATGAAACAAAAGCAACATCAAAATCTAATGTCATCACTTTCATTTTTAAAAGATCAAACCATTCAAACCATGTTTCATATTCTAAAGAAGTTGCAAATGGAACTTCTAAAATTTCTAAATTATTGAGTCCATTAAAATCATTCTTAGTACTTTCTAAAGTGATATAAAGCACTTTACGATAATTCATCGCACCATTTAAAAAATCTAAATCCTGCAAAACGGTATTAAAAAGCACTTCTTTAGAATTATCTAAACGATTAAAAAGCTTTTTTTGTTTAACTGGTCTAGAAGCATCAGTAAAAATTCCATCCGCGTATCGATAAGCATCTTTTAAACGTTTAGCAAAGAAGAAAAATGCATCGATATCCTCTAAGGGAAAAGGAAGTTGAGCGATGAGTTTTGTGGCTTTTTTTGTGGATACTGATTTAGAAGTGTAAAGCAAAATGATATCTTCTTCTAATTCGGTAGGATTAATAAAACTACAGGCTCTACCTGCAAAAAGATAATCACTTAAGATTTCTTTACTGATTTCTAATTGATCATCTCCAAGAGTGAATATGGCTTGCTTTTTTAGATCATTTGCATTCATTAAAAAGTCCCCATCTGTCTATTTTCACGTGCAATATCTCTTAATTTAATCACTTCTTTTTTCTCATAAAGTTTTTTTCCTTTAGCTAAAGCAATTTCAACTTTTACTCTTCCGCGACTAAGATATACTTTCGTAGCGATAATAGTAAAACCTTTTTCTTTAACTTTTTGGGAATATTTTCTAATTTCTTTTTCATGTAATAATAATTTTCTTGTTCTCGTGGGTTCATGATTAAATAGTCCCCCATGTTCATAAGGAGGAATATTCATACCTAAAATAAATACTTCACCACCTTTGATAATGACATAAGAATCTGCAAGAGAACAGCCATGCTTTCGAATAGATTTAATTTCACTACCCGTTAAAACAATCCCTGCTTCTATTTCATCAGAAAGGAAATATTCATAATATGCTTTTCGGTTCGTAGCAATTATTTTTGTACCCTGTTTCATTTCTTATTTTCCTTTCTTTTTTATTATAGATTTTTTTGTATTTTTTAGCAAAGAAAATGTGATTTGTCTAGTCATTGGATCAGAGGACTCTAAAAGCACTTCAAGAGATTCACCAAGATGATATAACACCCCTTTTCTTGAGGATACTACACCTTTCCATTCATCATAATAAACATAAGTAGAAATGTATTCAAAAGGAAGAAAACCATCAATACCATTCTCTAATTCGATGAACATCCCTTTTGAAGTCATACTAACAATGATTCCAGAAAAACTAGAACCAACGAATTGTTTCATATATTTAGCACATAATAAATCATCGACTTCTCTTTCAATTTGCAAGATTCTTCTTTCAATAATTGAGGCTTTATAACTTTCTTCTTCTAGATTTACAATGACTTTTTTATCTACTTTTCTTCCCTTATGATCAAAATAATATTCATCTAATAAGCGGTGAACTAATAAATCAGGATATCGTCTAATTGGTGATGTAAAATGACAATAATCTTTTAAAGCAAGACCAAAATGACCTTTTTGTACAATACTATATTTTGCTTTCGCTAATGCTCTTAAAAGATGATTAGAAATGAGTTTTCGTTTTTCTTTATCTTTAATTGAAAGAAGATGTTTTTGTAATTCTTTTGGAGTAACTTCAAAAGGAGAAAAATTACAAGAAAAACCAAATTGCTCGGATAAATTCATCCAGTTTTCTAATCTTTTTACATTAGGATTTTCGTGAATTCGATAAACACATGGAATATCTAATTTCTTCATAGTTTTTGATACAATTTCATTCGCACATATCATGAGATTTTCAATCATTTGTTCTGCGACATCTTGCTTTCTTTCTTTTACATCCGTTACATCTCCATTGCTATCTAAAGTAAAGACATGTTCAATCGATTCAATCTCTAAAGAACCCATTTTTTTATATCGTTTTCCTAATAAAGAAGAAGCTTTATACAAAAGAAGTAACGATTTAGAAATAGGTTCTGTAATATTTTTTGATACTTTTCCTTTTTTTAAAAAAGCATTCACTTCTTTATAAGTTAATCTTCCTGCAGAACAAATCACCCCTCGATCAAGAGAGGACGATACCACTTCACCTTTAGAATTAATGATAAACCTTACAGATTGAACAAGTCTATCTACGAAAGGATTTAATGAACAAATGTCATTTGAAAGCTCAAATGGCAACATGGGTACGACTTTGTTTTCTACATAGATGGATTGAGAACGTTCTTTTGCTTCTTTATCTAAAAATGAATTGGCTAATACATAATGAGAAACATCTGCGATATGTACGCCAACTTCGATATTACCCTCTAATAAGGTAGCTTCCACGGCATCATCAAAGTCTTTTGCGTCATCTCCATCGATTGTTACAATAATATGTTTACGAAAATCAATACGATTTTTCATTTCTTTATTGTTAATCCATGTGGGTAGTTCTCTTGCCTCTTCGACGACTTCATAAGGAAATTCTAAATGGGCTTGATTCTTTAATAAAATATGGGTAACGTCTTTACTAAAAGTTCCATTAACTTCCATTTTTTTAGTGACAAAAGCATTACAGGATCCTTTATAAAATGCTTCTACTTCGCAATAGACCATATCGTGTTCTTTGTAAGAAACAAGAGATTTATTTTTCTTTAAGAATATCCGATAATTTTTCGGGGAAATCATTTCATTGACTAAACAATAGGTTCCATTAAAGATAACAACTTCACCAAAGATAAGCCAATTGGCTCTTTTTAAAATATAAATAATCTCCCCAGAAGAATGGTCGTATTTAAATAATCTAACTAGAACATCATCTCCAAGAAGACCTCCGTTTAAATCTTCATAATCAATTGCGCATTCTTCACCATTTTCTAAACTTACGACTGCAGAATAGGCTTTCATAGAGGTAATCTTACCATAGATGCATTTTTTAACTTTATCTGCAAGGGCAAAAGATCCTCTATAATAAAGGAGTTCATGTTGTTCGATAAGTCCTGCTAAAAGAAGCTTACTTTCTTCTGAAATGCTTGATAAGAAATCTTCTTCTAGTAAGGATCCATCTTTCAATGCAAAATAGATCTCTTCTGTCATTTTACCTCCAAAAAAAAGAGCCATTGCTGACTCTAGAAATACTTCACTATAAGGGTAACGATAAAGAACAGAATTCCCATTGCAAGAGTTAAAAGAGAAACGACTCTTTCAGAACCTCTTTCTTTTGTTCGGGCAAAGATGTTCATCTTATTTCCACCTGTGATGGCGCCCGAGGCTCCGTTTGATTTACCGCCCTGCAAGAGAGTCAGAACGATTAAAAAAATTGAAATGATAACTAATACAATATCCATAGTTCAAACCTCCCTTCGCGTTACTTAATCATACACTATTTCAAAAAATAAACAAAGGATTATGCACACTTTTTATGATTTTTTATTCTTCATGTCCTTTTTTAGGTACATCGTGACAATGTCTACAACGTGGTTCATATGTTTGAGCCGCACCAACAATGATAATTGGATCATTATAATCCGCAGGTTTTCCATTGACAATTCTTTGCGTTCTAGTAGCAAGGGAACCGCATTTGGCGCATATTGCAGTTAGTTTTTGAACATATTCTGACGTGGCCATTAACATTGCTACATTGTGAAAAGGAATGCCTCTAAAATCCATATCTAATCCCGCACAAATGACGCGATATCCTGAATCTGCAAGACGACGGCAAACCTCTACAATTCCTTCATCTAAAAATTGTACTTCATCAATTACTACAGCATCACACTTTTCAGGAATTAAAGATAAAATTTCCGTGGATGAATTAATATTAATCGATTTAGTTTTTCTTAAATTATGTGAAACAATTTCACTTTCTGAATATCGATTATCAATTTTTGGTTTAAAACATACAAAGTTTTGATGAGCGTATTCCATTCTTTTCACTCTTCTAATTAATTCTTCGCTTTTTCCTGCGAACATTGGTCCACAGATGACTTCAATCCATCCTGGTTTTTTATTATATTCTGGTGCCATAGTACTCCTCCATTGCTATCTTTTTAATTATACAAAGGTAAACTAAAAATAACTATGGTAATTTTTATCTTTCTACTTTTTAAACTAGAACACAAATTTCTTTAATTGAGAAAAATCAAATTGACAAAATTAACATATTCTACTTTCCCTATTTGCAATTTAATTTATTTTTGATTAATTTATTTATGGAGATTTAAAAAATGAAAAAAGGACTCATTTTAATTAATGCTTATGCAACTTTAGAAAGTAGTTTAAATCAATCAAGACGTTTACAAGAAGAATTTAAAAAACTTGATGTTCAAATTGATATTTTAAGAAATGACTCTTTTTATGCATATATAAATGAAGATGGAACAATCCAAAAAAATATCCAAGATTACGATTTTTGTATTTATTTAGATAAAGATAAGTATATTTCTTTTTTGCTAGAAAAAATAGGTTTAAGATTATTTAATCCTCATGCTTCGATTAGAGCATGTGATGATAAAATGACCACTTATATCTTATTAGCAAACCAAAATATTCCTTTAGTCAAAACTTTACCTGGACTTCTTTGTTATAACCAAGATGCTATGATTAAAGAAGAAACAATCCGTATTATTGAAAAAGAGTTTTCTTTTCCCTTAATCATAAAAAACTCCTATGGATCTTTAGGAAAAGGAGTCTTTAAAATCGATAATCATAAGGAACTAATGAACAAAATGGAAGAGGTAAAATGTAAACCCCATTTATATCAAGAATATATCTCCTTTAGTAAAGGACAAGATATTCGTGTTCTTGTCATTAATCATCAAGTTATCGCAGCAATGAAAAGAATTTCAAGCAATGATTTTCGTTCGAATATAGAACTTGGAGGTAAAGGAATTCCATATACACCTGATAAAGAATTAATAGAATTATGCGAAAGAGTTAGTACAATTTTAAATCTTGATTATTGTGGTATCGACGCATTAATTAGTGAAAATGGTTATAAAATTTGTGAGGTAAATTCCAACGCTTTCTTTAAAGAAATTGAAAAAGTCACAGGTAAAAATATTGCTTTAGCGTATGCTAAATACATTTATGAAACAATCTATCATTAAGCCTTTCTTTTATGATATTTTTCTAATAAATATAGTCCAATATATAAGCCTAAAAATAAAATTGTAGCGATAATTAAAACGATATACATAATCGATAGTTCAATCTTTTGATCAAAGAAATAAATATTTACATCAATGGAATCTTTCATTTTTTCAATTGCAAAAGAAGGAAGTGTGTCCTTTAATTTTTCAAAAGAAGCATTCATCGTATGATTTCTAATTAAAGATGTTCCATATGTTCCAGGAAGAAACATCAAAATCTTTTGTAACCCTTCATTAAAGGAAGCAATAGGCATATATGCTCCACAGATAAAACCATAACCCGCACCAATGATGGCACTTACCGCAGAAATTTGTCCTTGTGAAGAAAGAAAATAATTAATAAATGAAGAAAACGCTGTGCCAAACATCGTTAATAAAATTAAATCTAAACTCATCCATAAAATATCTTGAATTTGGAAAAAGAACCCTCCACTGATGGCAATATAAATATAACCAAAAATTAACGCGACAAATAAGATTAAAAGCGTAGTTAAAAAAGTAGCTAAATAATAAGAAATAGCTAAATACGGCTTTTTAAGAGGTGAAGTTAATAAATCATCTTTAATATGATTGACTTTATCATTTACCATCACCATATTGGCACAAAATGATACCGTTATAGAAGAAACTGCCAGTAAACTTGATAAAAGTTGACCACCTACTAAACCTTGTAACACTCCTTGATCCATTTCCACCGTAGGAGGTAAGGCACTTAAAAAACTATCTTCATAAATACCACTTAAAAAGGTTGTATATAAAACTAAAAGAATAATTGGAGTAATTAAACTCGAAAAAAATAAGCCTTTATCTTTAAAGAAAATTTTAAAATTACGACATGTTAAAGTAAATATTGTCTTCATTTTTTCTCTTCCTCAATTTTCTTCCCTGTAACATTTAAAAATACATCATCCATTCTTCCCTTAATGACTTCATAATCTTTAAAAAGAGTAGGATATTTATTGATATACTCTGAAGCTTTTTGAGTCGTATTAATTTTAAATCGTACCCCATCTATAATTTTTTCATATTCAATTCCTATTTGATTTAATAAATCCATATCTGGATGATATAAATAAACATAATCACCTGCATACTGGTTTTTTAATTCTAAAGGTGTTCCTTCTGCGACAATTTGACCTTCATCAAGAATCACAACATGACTTGCATCATTTGCTTCTTCCATATAATGCGTTGTTAAAAAGACAGTCATGTTCTCTTTTTTACGAATATTTTCAATTACTTCATAAATCCTTTTTCTTGTAAAAGGATCTAATCCTGTCGTAGGTTCATCTAAAAATAAAAGGCGTGGATGAGGAAGTAACGCTCGAGCAATATCAATTCTTCTTTTTTGTCCTCCTGATAACTTATTAAAGGGACGATTCATATATCCGCTAAAGTTTAATAAAGAATTTAGTTCATTTAATCGTTTGTTAAAATCCTCGCCACGAATAGAATATAAAGAGGCACGATATTTTAAATTATCATAACTAGATAAAGAAACATCTAAAACTGAATTTTGAAAGACAATACCAATCTCTTTTTTAATTTCATCTAATTTAGTGTCTAAATCTAAATTATCGATAAATACTTTACCTGAATCCTTGGAAAGTAAGCCTGTTAAAATAGAAATTGTCGTAGATTTACCTGCGCCATTAACGCCTAAAAAAGCAAATAATTCACCATCTTTAACTTCAAAACTAATATCTTTTACAGCTTTGACTTCCTTAAAATTTTTAGATAAATGCTCTACTTTAATCATCTTTTCACCAAGGAAATTATAAAGGATTTAATATTCATTTTGAAGATTTATCAAATCATAAATTAGTTTTCAGCCGAGGATAATGATGCTAAATCAGTCATCGCTGATTCATATTTACTTTTAAATGGATCACTTAATTCATCTATTGAATTTAAAACATTAAATTTGGAAGTAAAACTACTCTCACAAGGTATACTTCCCACTATTGAATTTTGAGCTGATTTTTCAATAGTTCTAATCTCCTGCACAATAAAATCCTTGCTAACATCCATTTCAAAATATATTTCACTAAACGTGGAAGATAAGCCTGACATTGCCTTTTGTTCAATTGCATATTCTTGCGCAGCATTAATATGCTTTAAATCAGTAATTTGATATTCTTCATTATCTTCAACACCTTCATTTTTTTCAAGTGCACAAGAAAGATTATATTTATATGTATAAATTTCATTTTCTTTTTTAACAAATTCAGTTGAAAGGAAAGATTTTTCTTCATAGCCTTCATAAAAAGTATAATTTGTTAAATTCGCAGTTAAATGTCCGTATTTTTCTAAGTACTTATCTTTATTTTCAAATTGTGTAAATGTATTCCATTTTTCTACTGTAGCTTGCTGTCCTTCAATTGTTACATTGTCATTATCTCTGTCTCGATTATAAAATTGATTATTATATAAATCTTCATATTTTTCTCTTGTAGACAAAATAGCAATCCCCATTTCACTTGGCTGGGTCTTTGAAACAGATTCAAAAAAAGTTTTAGTCTTTTGATGTAATTTATAAGAAACTACATCTTGAATTATGTCCCAAATTGAATGAGCAGTTACTACTCCATAACAATGAACAGTATAGATTTTTTCATCCATTGTCTTTTGTGTTTTAATAAAGACCTCTAAAGGGGATAAATCCTCAATAGTCTTAGGTTTCACTGTAGAAGCAACTTCTTCACTACTATCTAAATTACTTTCACTATTTTCATTGGAAGTTTCGCTCTTAGATGTAATGTTTTCTTCTGAAGAAGACGAAGTTTCATTTGGCACAACAATCTTATGATTTCCTACTTCTTGTCCATTACAGCTAAATAAACCACAAGACAATAATAATGTTAATAAAATTTTTCTTTTCATAGACAAACCTCACTTAAAATGTTCATTTACTTACCTTTGACAATATATACCTATATTATTATGTAATCAACACTTTTTATTAAATTTGTACATTTTTATTGAACAAAATATAAATAATATGTTCATTATTAACTTTATTCACGGTAAAAAGGATGCTACCTTTTTTGATAGCACCCCATAAATTCAGCTTTTATGATTCAATTACACTACATCTATTTATTCTTAGGATATTTTAACAAAAACTAAAGCACCATCATATCGAGCTTATAGTTTTCTTGATGTAGCTTTATAATCTCCTTCAAAAAAGGATGCTACCATTTTTTGATAGCATCCCATGATTTTAATTATTCGTCATCATCATCGATATCTTCAGAAACGAAGTTGATGACATTTCCTTCTTCATCATCCTTGAAGGTTGGAAGGGGTGTTTCTTCCTCTTCTTTTTCTTCGAAGAGATCTTCTTCTTGAACCACTTCTTCTTTTTCTTCAATTTGATCGAAGTATTCTCCCGCGGGGATTAATTTACCAATCATGACATTTTCTTTTAAGCCATGGAGATAGTCAATCTTTCCCTTGCAGGCAGCATCGGTAAGAACTTTTGTTGTTTCTTGGAAGGAAGCACTAGATAAGAATGATTCTGTATCAAGTGCAGCTTTTGTAATACCAAGAATAATTGGTGTTGCAATTGCAGGACGCTTTCCATTAAGTAAAGCCTCACGATTCTTTTCTGTGAATTTTAAGACATCTACGCGTGTTCCAGGAAGTAATTCGGTATCTCCACCATTGATGACTAACATCTTACGTAACATTTGTGAGACGATAACTTCAATGTGTTTATCGGAAATATCAATACCTTGACTACGATAGACCTTTTGCACTTCTTGAACGATATATTTTTCTACCGCGGCAACATCCGATACATTGAGGAGTTTTTTAGGATCAATCGCACCCTTTGTTAAAGGATCACCATTATTCACTTCATCACCGACCTCAACAATCACTTTTGCACCAATCACGGTAGTATATTCTTTCGATTCATTATCGTTTTTAACACGAATGACAAATCGGTTTTTATTCTTTTCATCTGGAGAGATATCAGAAACGACACCTTTAATTTCAGAAATTTCAGCTTTACCTTTAGGTTCACGAGCTTCAAATAATTCTTGAACACGAGGTAAACCTTGAGTAATATCGCTTCCTGCAACACCACCTGTATGGAAAGTACGCATTGTTAATTGAGTACCAGGCTCACCAATACTTTGTGCAGCCATAATACCAACTGCTTCACCAAGAGTGACTTCTTTACCCGTTGCTAAGTTACGACCATAACAATGGACACAGACTCCACCTTTCGTTTCACAGCCGAATAATGTACGAATTTCCACGCGTGTAATACCTGCATTTACGATACGTTTGGCCATATCTTCATCCATCAAGGTGTTGCCCTTAACGATAACTTCACCAGTTTTAGGATCAATAACATCTCTTAAGGTATAACGACCAACCAAACGATCATATAAGGTGACGATTGGTAATTGTTCACCAGGTTCACGGATTTCCTCAACCCAAGTACCATGGTCAGTTCCACAATCGACTTCACGGACGATGACATCATGAGATACATCGACAAGTCTTCTTGTTAAATAACCAGAGTCCGCGGTTTTTAAAGCCGTATCCGCGCCACCCTTTCGAGCACCATGGGTAGCAATAAAGAATTCAGAAACTGAGAGTCCTTCACGGAAACAAGATTTAATTGGAAGTTCAATTGTTTCACCAGAAGGATTGGCCATTAGTCCACGCATACCTGCTAATTGGAGGAAGTTAGAAATCGATCCTCTTGCACCAGAATCCGACATCATGTAAATGGGGTTTCTTGTATCCGCTTGTAATTCATCTTCCAAAATCTTTTGAACTTGATTTTTCACATCTGTCCAAACTTCAATGACTTGATTATGTCTTTCACTATCGGTTAAAACTCCACGATTATAGAGATGTTTGATCTTATCGACCTGTTCATCACCCTTCTTTAAGAGTTCTTCTTTACCTTGAATACGCACGACATCATCAAGAGAGACTGTTAATCCGGAAATCGTTGAGAAATGGAAACCTTGATCTTTTAAATCATCGAGAACCGCGGAAGTCTTTTCAGCTTGATAACGATGGAATACTTCATCGATAATCAAAGAAATATGTTTCTTATCAAAAGGCTTCTTCAAGGGAAGATTTTCAATATATTCTTTGATATTTGTTCCCTTTTCTACGAAGAATTTATCTTGATCTTTCGTTAAATTTTCTCTACATTGTGAAGGATTTTCATTTAAATAAGGGAAATCTTCTGGGAAGATTCTATTAAAGATTAATTTACCAACCGTAGTAATCAAATATTTTTGATTCATCTCTTTTGTAAATCCCGTCTTATTCATTGAGCTTGCCTTAATGGCAATACGGTTATGTAAATGAATTTGTTTTGTTTCATAAGCAAGCATTACTTCATCATAGTTTTTAAAGACTTTTCCTTCTTTATTCGCGTAATCTTCCATGAGTAAAGCTTGTTCTTCATCCCCAACCTTACGACATTTTTCGGCTTTCTTTAAGAAATCTTCTTTCGAGGATTCTAAAGTTAAGTAATAGTTACCTAAAATCATATCTTGCGATGGAGTGACAATTGGTTTACCATCTTTAGGACCTAAAATATTATGGCTAGCAAGCATGAGTTTAACTGCTTCTTCTTGTGCCTTTTTAGAAAGAGGTACGTGAACAGCCATCTGGTCACCATCAAAGTCGGCATTAAATGCTGTACAAACTAAGGGGTGTAAACGGATGGCATGTCCTTGAACAAGTACAGGTCTAAAGGCTTGAATTCCTAAACGGTGTAATGTTGGAGCTCTATTAAGCAAGACAGGATGTTCTTTAATGACTTCCTCAACAATATCCCAAACCTTTTCATGATAATGATCAATCATCTTATTGGCTTGTTTATGAGATTGAGCAATAGGATTTTCCCCATAAATCATCTTAGATGCGATAAATGGACGGAATAATTGAACTGCCATTTCTCGAGGTAAACCACATTGATACATCTTTAAAGATGGACCGACTGCAATAACAGATCTTCCAGAGAAGTCGACACGTTTTCCTAATAAATTTTGTCTAAATCTACCTTGTTTACCCTTTAAAGAACTCGATAAGGATTTATAAGGTTTACCAGATGCAGAAAGCACAGGTTTACCTTTTCTTCCATTATCAATAAGAGAATCCACTGCTTCTTGAAGCATACGTTTTTCATTCATTAAAATGACTGTCGGGGAGTTAATTTCTTGTAATTTCTTTAAACGATTATTACGGTTGATAACTCTACGATATAAATCATTTAAATCGGATGTTGCAAAACGTCCTCCATCCAAAGCAAGCATTGGTCTTAAATCAGGTGGAATGACAGGTAAAACATCCAAAATCATCCATTCTGGTTTATTATTTGAATTACGGAAAGCTTCAAGAGTTTCAAGTAATTTAATGAGTTGTGCTCTTTTTGGAGATTTATCTCCAGTATTTTTTAATTCTTCTTGAACTCGAGCGAATTCTTTTTCAATATCGACTTCAGAAAGTAAGCGTTTAATCGCTTCTGCGCCAATACCAAATTCACAACCTAAGAATTTAGAAACAAAAGCAGATACATCAAAGAAATTAAAGGGGGTTTGCTTGTCTTCTAGACGCTTTAGTAAGTTTTCGGAAAGTTGATAATCATAGCTATCTTCACTTTGATTTTCTAAAATTAAAGGTTGAACTTCATTTTGAATAACTTCAGAAAAGATATCTCGACCATTTCTTTCATCGATAACTAAGCCCTTATAAAGTTTCAGTTTCTTATCTTTTTTATCTTCTTCTTCGTTTGAATATGAGCTAGCTTTAAGGCAAATGTGCGACTTAAAGTAGATAACATCTTCAAGATCTTTTGCAGGAATTTGAAGAAGTGTACCCATTTTACTTGGAATTCCTTTTAAATACCAAATATGAGCACAAGGTGAAGCAAGTTCAATATGACCCATACGTTCACGACGTACGGCTTTTGTTGTTACTGTAACTCCACATTTATCACAAACAACCCCGTTATAACGGATTTTCTTGTATTTACCACAATGGCATTCATAGTCTTTCGCAGGACCAAAAATCTTTTCACAGAATAAGCCATCGGGTTCTGGTTTTTGTGAACGATAGTTAATAGTTTCTGGTTTTTTAACTTCACCATGAGACCATTCACGAATCTTATCTGGTGAGGCAAGGCCGATTTGAATAGCGGCTAAACGATTCACATCAAACATATTTTCTACCCTCCTTAATCATCACTTTCTTCCTCTTCAGGAGAAACGGTACGAACATCACTTGTCATTTCTCTAACTGCCGAGGAGATTTTTCTTGCTTCCATCGCATTTTCTTCTGCGAGGTTATCTGTAGAAATCTCATTTCCATTTTTATCAAGTAACTTGATATCTAAAGCAAGAGATTGTAATTCCTTTTGAAGGACTCTGAAGGATTCTGGCATACCTGGTTTTGGTACATCTTTTCCCTTAATAATCGCTTCATAAGTTTTTGCTCTACCGACCATATCATCGGATTTAATCGTCAAGATTTCCTGTAAGATATGCGCAGCACCATAAGCTTCAAGAGCCCAAACTTCCATTTCTCCAAATCTTTGTCCACCATTTTGAGCTTTACCTCCTAATGGTTGTTGAGTGACTAAAGAATATGGTCCAGTAGAACGGGCATGTAATTTATCATCGACCATGTGGACTAATTTAATCATGTACATGACACCGACAGAAATACGTTCATCAAAACGTTCACCAGTTCTTCCATCATAAAGCACTGTCTTTCCATCTTTTGCCATGCCAGCTTTATCCATTAATTCATAAATTTCATCATTGGTCATACCATCAAAAACTGGAGTAGCAATCTTCATTCCTAGTTTCTTTAAAGCCATACCTAAATGAATTTCAAGCACCTGTCCAATATTCATACGACTTGGAACACCTAAAGGATTAAGCATGATATCAATTGGAGTTCCATCAGGTAAGAAAGGCATATCTTCGACAGGTAAAATACGGGAAATAACACCCTTATTACCATGTCTTCCTGACATCTTATCACCTTCAGAGATCTTACGTTTTTGTACGATATAGACTTTGATGACTTCATTCACGGAAGGAGGAAGTTCTGCGCCATCCTTACGGGTGAAATGTTTGACATCTAAAACAATACCTGATCCTCCGTGAGGAACACGTAAAGAAGAATCTTTTCCATCTTTTGTCTTTTCAGAGAAGATAGCTTGTAATAATTTTTCTTCTGGTGTAGGTTCGGTTTGTCCTTTTGGAGTAATTTTACCAACTAAAATATCTCCTTCTTTGACTTCTGCGCCAGGAATGATGATACCATTTTCATCAAGATTTGCTTTGGCATCCTCGCCGACACTAGGAATATCACGAGTGATTTCCTCATCACCTAACTTGGTTGTACGACATTCAATCGTATGTTCTTCAATATGAATCGAAGTATAAACGTCATCTTTTACAAGACGTTCTGACATAATAACTGCATCTTCGTAGTTATATCCATTCCAGGTCATGAAGGCGATAGTGACGTTTTGTCCAAGAGCTAAATCGCCATGATCCATGGCAGGACCATCTGCGATAATTTGACCTTTTGTAACTTCTTCACCCTTCTTTACAATTGGGACTTGGTTAATACAAGTTCCCCCATTGCTTCTGCAGAATTTTTGTAAGAAGTATTCTTTTTGACCATCCTCGTCGCTTTCAATAACGATATGTTTTGCATCGACAGTTTTTACAACACCTCTGACTTTAGAAACAACAGCAACACCTGAGTCACGGGCAATATTATATTCCATACCTGTTCCTACAAGTGGAGTATGTGGTTTTAAAAGAGGTAGAGCTTGACGTTGCATATTTGCACCCATTAAAGCACGAGTGGTATCATCGTTTTCTAAGAAAGGAATACATGCCGCGGCAATAGAGACGATTTGTTTAGGAGAAACGTCAATATAATCGACATCTTTTTTATCAACGATGATGTTTTCCCCATTATAACGGGCAATAACACGATCATCTAAGATTTCATGATTTTTGCCTAAACGGACGTTTGCTTGAGCAATGACGTGATTTCTTTCTTTATCCGCGGAAAGGTATTCTGCTTCTTCTAAAACAACACCTGTTCCTTTGATGACCTTACGATAAGGAGTTTCAATGAAACCATATTCATTGATTTTTGCATAACATGCTAAATTGTTGATTAATCCGATATTTTGTCCTTCAGGAGTTTCAATAGGACAAATTCTTCCATAGTGAGAGGAGTGTACATCTCTAACTGCGAAAGAGGCTCTATCTCGAGTTAATCCACCTGGGCCTAACGCGGATAATCTACGTTTATTTGCAAGTTCCGCGAGAGGATTGGTTTGATCCATGTATTGTGATAACTGCGAAGAATTAAAGAATTCTTTAATGGCCGCGGTTAAAGGACGAATATTGGTTAATGTCTGAGGTGTCACATTTCCTTCAGTAGAAATAGACATCTTATCTCGGACAGTTCTTTCCATACGGGAAAGACCAATACGGAATTGATTTTGAATTAATTCACCAACTCGACGAATACGACGATTGCCTAAATGGTCGATATCATCGGTTTCTCCAAAACCGTCGATGACATTCATGAAGTATGAAAGTGTCGCAACGATATCAGGAATAGTAATATTGTCGGTTTCTAAATTCATGTCTGTACCAATAACATTGACGACTTTTTCTTTATGTTCATCGGTATAGACTTTAACAATATTCACTAAATCGTGTGAATCTAAGTCTTTATTCACAGGAAGAACAAGCGTATGGGCACCTTTTTCAAAGAAGCCTTGTTCTTGTAAATCTTGCACAATTTCTTTTGTTAATAAAGTATCTTTTGGATAGACGATTTCCCCTTCACTAGAGATTAAATCTTCCGCTAAGATACGACCAGCTAAACGATTATAAACTCCGAGTTTACGGTTTAATTTGAATCTTCCTGCAGGTCCTAAATCGTATTGTTTATGACGATCTTCAAAGAATTTGGCTCTAAAAAAGCTTGCTGCTCCTTCACTTGTTGAAGGTTCACCTGGTCTTAAACGATCATAGATTGCTTTTAAAGCTTCTGAAGTCGTAAGCTTTTCAGGTGGTATATCGGCTTCTTTGGCAATTGTCGTAGCAAAAGCATCACCAAATAATTCAAAAATTAAGTCATTACTTGTAATTCCAATGGCTCTTAAAATGATGGTCGCAGACATCTTTCTTAAACGATCTACACGTACCCATAGTAAATCTTTAGAATCTGCTTCAAATTGTAACCATGTTCCTCGTGCAGGAATTAAATCTGCTCCATAGGAATATTTTCCTGATTTATTATCAAAAGTCGAGGAAAAATACGCTCCTGGGGAACGAACGATTTGGGAAACAATGGCACGTTCTGCACCATTGATGATAAAGGTGCCAGATTCAGTCATCATAGGGAAATCGCCCATGAAGACTTCGTTTTCTTTAATTTCTCCAGTATTGAGATTTTCTAAACGTAGTTTCACCTTTAAAGGTGCAGAATAAGTTAAATCTCTTGTTTTGCATTCTAAAGGATCATATTTTGGTGCATCAAAATGACAACTTTCATAATGAATAACCATGGTTTCCGATGGACTTTTAATCGGATAAATATCTTTAAAGACTTCATCTAAACCTTCTTTGATTAACCAATCGAATGATTTCGTTTGAATTTCAACTAAATTTGGAAGGGGTAAAGTTCCAGAAATTCTGCTGTAGTCGATACGGTTGTTGTGAAGATATTTAATTTCTTTTTGTTCTTTTTGTTTGCTCATTCTAGGTCCTCCTTAGTTTCCTATTTTGCTGAGGAATCTTCTTTTATCGCTTCATAGACATGATACCCTTTATCACGGTCCACAAGTGTACAATTGTTAAAGACGCTTTGGACGTATTTTGACGCGGTCTCCGCACCTTGGTTCTTCCTGATAACGAAATAGAATTTTCCTCCAGGTTTTAGATGTTCATAGGAAGAAGAAAACATTTCATAGATTACTTTCTTCCCTGCTCGAATCGGGGGATTTGTAACAATGAAATCAAAACTTTCATTTACTTTTTCAAAAGAATTTGATTCCCTTATTTCGAGATTTGTAAGATGCAAATTTCTTGCGTTTTCACGTGCGAGAGCACATGCGCGCGTATTAATATCAACGAGCAGATATTTACCCCCTGGAAAGAATGTAGATAAGACTATACCAAGCGTACCATATCCACATCCTAAATCGAGAATATCCCCGTAAAAATCCCTCGTTTTAATCAATGTTTTCAATAAGATGAGACTTCCTTTATCAATCGAGGCTTTTGAAAATACACCATCATTTGATACGAAGTGAAAAGAGCGATTCATGATTTCAAATGTAAACTCATGTGGACGATTTTTGACCCCTGGGTCGTTTGAAAAATATTGTCCCAAAATTGCCCTCCTATAATATGCGCAAAAACCTACCTCAAAAAATGAGGCAGGTTTGCTCAATTTTAAAAGTGTTTAAGTTATTTAATTTCAACTTCCGCACCAGCTTCAACAAGAGATGCTTTATGTCCTTCTGCTTCAGCAGGAGAAATTTTCTCTTTAATGTTACTTGGTGCATTATCAACGAGTTTCTTCGCGTCGATTAAGCCAAGACCTGTGATGGCTTGAACAGCTTTAATAACTTTAACTTTAGCTGCTCCTTCAGCAAGACCTTTGAGTACTAATGTAACTTCAGATGGTCCTTTGACTTCTGTTTCTTCTTCGACAGGTGCTCCACCAGCAACAGGTGCTGCAGCGGTAACGCCAAATTCTTCTTCGATAGCTTTGACAAGTGCGTTGAGTTCAACGACAGTCATTTCTTTAATTGAAGCAATAATTTCTTCATTTGTTAATTTTGCCATAATTTTTTAATCCTCCTAATATTCTATGGTTTTATTCTTTTTCAGCGATGCTCTTAACCGCATATGCAAAGTTGCGGATTGGAGCTTGTAATACCGAGCATAACATGGATAATAATCCTTCTCTTCCCGGTAATTTTGAAAGCATTAGAATATCATCTTTAGAGACAACCTTACCTTCAGCAATGCCTCCTTTAATGACGAGATTCTCATGTCTTCTTGCAAAGGTTGCGACTGCTTTAGGTCCTTTGATGACATCATTTGAGAAAATGATGGCATTTGGTCCTGCTAGATATTGATCTAGTTCTGCATATTTTAATTCATCTGCCGCGCGAGCGACTAAAGAATTCTTATAAACAGTCATCTTTGCACCATCTTTAGCAAGATTACGACGAAGTTCGGAAACTTCTTTCACCGTTAAACCACGATATTCTGCGACGATTACCATGGTATGTGCATTCATTTGATCAACAATTTCTTGCACTGTCTCTTGCTTTGACTTTAAGACACTTTCGTTCATATTGCACCTCCTTTTTAAAATTTATAGGCAACAATATACGTTTTACTCATTATCATTTTCGATGAATAAGTACCTCGGTAACATGATTAAGCTATAGCCGTTACTGTCTAGGGTATATTGGAGCTAATTAAATTAATTAATTATCCGCTGAGAAACGGATAGATGGACCCATTACTGTATGGATAACCGCAGTTTTAATGTAGGTTCCTTTTACAGAAGATGGACGTACACGAATTAAAGTTTCGCATACGACTTTTAAGTTATCGACTAACTTTTCGGTATCAAAGGATGCTTTACCAATTGCAAGATGTAAATTTCCTTCTTTATCGACACGATATTCGACTTTACCTTTTTTGATTTCCTCGACAGCTTTACCAATTTCCATGGTCACTGTTCCAGTCTTGGGGTTTGGCATTAAGCCTTTTGGACCAAGTAGACGACCCATCTTGCCAAGTTCACCCATCATATCTGGGGTAGCAACGATGGTATCAAAATCAAACCAGTTTTCTTTTTGAATTTTTTCAAGTAATTCTTTACCACCGACAAAATCTGCACCAGCAGCTTTTGCTTCTTCTTGTTTAGAATTGGTGACAACAAGAATTCTCTTTGTTTTTCCGTTTCCATGAGGAAGGGATAAAGTTCCACGAATTTGTTGATCAGCAAATTTAGGATTTACGCCTAAACGGAAAGAAACATTAATTGTCGAGTCAAATTTCACTGTGCTAGTTTCTTTAACTAATGCACAAGCCTCTGACATCGTATAGACTTTGCCTTTTTCTACTTTTTTGGCAACTTCTAAATACTTTTTGCCTTTCTTTTTCATCATATCCTCCTTGTGGTATTAACGAGATAATCTCTTCCACCTTAATCGTCAACGGTAATACCCATATTACGGGCAGAACCTTCGACAATTTTCATTGCTGCTTCAACGTCATTAGCGTTTAAATCTGGCATTTTGTATTCAGCAATTTTTCTTAATTGATCTTTACTAATATGACCGACTTTTGTGGTCTTAGCGTTTCCAGATCCTTTTTCAATTCCAGCTTCTTTTAATAAAAGAATTGCAACTGGGGTTGTTTTAATGACAAAATCAAATGTCTTGTCTTCATATGCAGTGATAATCGTTGGTACAACCTCTCCAATACGATCACTTGTACGTGCATTAAATTCCGTACAAAACTTAGGCATAACAACACCTGCAGATGCAAGTTTTGGACCTGGTTTTGCTTGTCCTCCAATGAGTTCAAGTTTCACTACTTTTGCGATTTTCTTACTCACGTGACACACCTCCTAATTAGTTTTTGTCCGTGCCGTGGTTCGCGGATAACATCCTTCCACTGCGCAATCTCATAGGCCATATCAAAAAATGGCGATATAAACCCATGCTTTTCCTATTCTAAAAGAACAAGCCTTCAAAATCAAGAAAAACTTTCACATTTTTAAAGATAAATTTTATCCCCACCTATAGAATCTAAAATACCTCTAAATCTAGGGATATTTAATTTTTTAATCATCATAAAAAAGCGGGATAACCCACTTTTTTATAAGCTTTAAATTTTTTCAATTTCTGAGAACTTGACATTGATAGAGGTTGGTCTACCAAAGAAGATCGTGGAGATTGTTGCTTCTCCGTTTTCAGAATCAATAGAGATGATATTTCCTTCACTACCTTCAAAGGAACCTGTAAGAATTCTTACTAAATCACCAACTTCATAGTTACTATACATATCATCTTCATCATACATACCCATACGTTTTAAGACTGGTTCAATTTGTTCTCTTGTCACTGGGAAAGGTTTTGCTCCTCCACCAGAAGAACCAATAAATCCTGTAACTCCTGGAGTATTACGAACCATATACCATGCTTCATCCGTCATTTTCATTTCGATAAATACATAGCCTGGGTAAAGATTTTTCATCTTCATTTTTCCTGTAGGCATACCATTTTTCATCACAGGTACTTCATGTTCTGCGACGATGATACGGAAGACATAATCTTTTAAATTCATGGATTCTACACGACGTAAAAGATTATCTTTCACTTTATTTTCATGCGAAGAATAAGTGTTTACCACATACCATTGTTTTTCTAAATTTTCTGGATTTTCAACTTTTTCTAATTCTTTTTCTTCCATTTTATTTCCCCCTATTTCAAGAATCCAAGAATGATTGCTGCCGCGGCAGACGATGTAGCTTCTTCAGTACCGAATTGGCTATCTAATACATTTAAAAATTGAGCGATGATATAATCATCTATTGTTAAGGCAATCGCAGAAATGGCAATAATCACTAAGACAACAGCGAAAGCAGATAGCATATCTCTTCTTGTTGGCCATCTTACCATCTTTGCCTGCTTAATAACCCCTTGGAAATAGCGCTTGATTTTATACATACGTTCCTCCTCTTATTTTGATTCCTTATGAATCGTATGACGATTACATTTTGGACAATATTTTTTGATTTCAACTCTTTTTTTATCACTTGTCTTTTTTGAAATCGTGTAGTTGCGAGAAAAACATTCGCTGCATATCAAAATAACTTTTTCTCTCATCTTTATTATCCTCCATTTCTTTCGTTTCGTCACGAAAAAAATATCATAATGAAAAAAAGGTGTCAACACAAATTTCAATTATCATTCATTTTTACTATACTTTTTGGTGCTGTTTAAGAACATCCTTATCTTATCAATTTTTTTCCCTCCTAACAATTTCTTTTCTTTTCCTATTTTCCTGCTCTCTAAAATGAATAAAATCTCAATACTCTGTCAGCAAAAACCCGAGATAAAGTGGGATGGTGAGGATATTATCGACTTTCCCAACATTGTACTGACCGAGTTTTATCACACCAGCGACATGATATTTTTCAGGATGAGAAAGAATGGTCTTCGTGCTCTTGGTGTTGCCAGTTGTGGCTTTGACTTCCACGAGGTAGCATCCACCCTTGTAACGCGTCACAAAGTCAATTTCAAGCCCAGAATCTTTATGATAATAATAAAGTTTTCTGCCCATTTTTATGAAAATATCGGCAATCAAATTTTCAACAATCGCCCCTTTATATCCGTAGAGGTTGCCTTGCAAAATGTCGTACTGTGTACCATCCTCGAGCATACTCACGAACAGTCCCGTATCGTTCATATAAACCTTAAAAATGTCCTGCATGGCATTTCCGTCTAACGGGAGTTCGGGAAGTTCAAGATTATAGCATCGTGAAACGATTCCTGCGTCCTCGATCCATTGCAAGCTACCCGCAAACTTTGCCGCAGTCGCTCTTTTTTTCACCACGGAGTATTGAAACTTCTTATTCTCTTTGCTGAGTTGCTTTGGAATGGATTGGAAGCACTCACGGATTAGTGGTTTATCCTTGTCATCAGCATACTTCACCATGTCGTCTTCGTAGGAATGGATAATGTTCCTCTGAAGCGTTAAAATAGCGTTCATTTGTTTGGTATCCACGAATTTCTGTACCACTTCGGGCATCCCACCGATAACCGTATATTGTAGCATCAGTTCTTGCATTTTGTTGTGCAGAGCCTCGGGCACGGGCGTGGCGTTCTCCAAACATTTTTTTAATATTTTGATGATTTGTTCGCCAATTCCGTTTGCCCACAAAAATTCCTCGAAGTCGAGTGGTTTCATTTCGATGAACGTCTCCGAACCCACAGGAATGGACTTTGGCTGTTTGCCGTATCCTTTTACACCAAGTAGTGACCCTGTACCAATGACATCAAATCTCCCGTCCTCTTTAAAGAACTTCAATGCCGTGCGTGCCTCGGGACAGTCTTGAATTTCATCGAGAATGATGATCGTTTCATGTGGTTCGAAGATTGCTTCGTCACCAAGGAGCGCTGACATCATGATGATGAGATTATCTACTTCCAGTGAACCATTGAAAATGGAAATATAGTCGGGATTTTTGAAGAAGTTCAAATAGATGACGTGCTTGTAATTTTCTTTTGCAAACGCCATGACCGAGAAAGTCTTTCCGCATTGCCGTTGCCCTTTAATAATGAGGGGACTTTTGTTTGGAGTATTTTTCCACTCTTTCAGTACGTTTTCGATTTTTCTTTTTAGCATAATACCGCACCTCTTTGCTTTGCTCAAGTACTATAATAGTACAGGATAAAAACTTTTTCAAGCGAGTTTCAGAGAAACATAGAAACTTTTTCAAGCGAGTTTTATAGAAACATAAAAACTTTTTCAAACGAGTTTTGATCGTTTTTTTAACCTTTAGTAAGGGATTGAACAGACTCTTTACCCACTTTGATACTAACTCTATGCCCTTCTTTTCTTATTTCTTCACCCTTATTTTAATATACCCTACACCTTAGTATTAATGAGTTTTAGAGACAAGCTAAATAGTTTTACGATGCGACATCCGTCCTCTATCACTTGGAAATGCAGCACAAGCGCATTAGATATATTGCTATCTTCATCCACTAATATCCCATTCTCGTCAACTAGCTTGATGCTACCACTCTATCATAACTCTTTTTGCAACAGCAAAATTTTTTTCATTAACATTTGTTGCACTTAGATTAATAATTAACACAAGTGTGCCCGTAATCAATATACATTGGAAAGTTTTATTGCTCTTTAATACAATTTGAAAAGCATCTTGTTAGTGTCTATATTTTTTGATAGTAATTACGCCTGAAATTTTTCATCAAGGGGATTTAAGATTTTGAAAGAATGGCGAATCTTTGCTAATCCTCTTCTTATACAAGAAGCAACTTGAGTTACTTTCATATTAAGCATTTTACCAATTTCTTCATAAGTATATCCGTGCATCCAAAGTTGAATCACTTTTAAATAAACCTTGCCCTTAGTGGAGTTATTAAGTACATTTAAATAAATTTTGCTATCATCTTGGAGTTCATA
This sequence comes from uncultured Bacilli bacterium, assembly GCA_947626895.1. GTDB lineage: Bacteria > Bacillota_I > Bacilli_A > RFN20 > CAG-449 > CANRPC01. Next base: position 1,340 of record CANQTY010000013.1, on the reverse strand, counting down.
TTTTTCTAGCGTTGCACCTGTAGAGATAATTTCTGGGTTTTTTTCTGCTTTATCATCTAAAGAAGTATATTTACGTGAATCATCAGAATGAGTAAAGTTTCGTATGATTACTTGGCAAACATCGCGATGCACTATAGTATGCCAAAACATATAAAATGAGCCTCGGTGCTTATCATATACCAAAATTAATTTAAAGAAATGATACGCTATTTCTTGAAAAATATCATCGCTATCAAAGATGGGTATATGAAAAATTCTCTGAAATTTTTCCGACTCATATCTCATTCTAGTCTCATAAAAAGAAAAAAGAAGCATTTTCGCTTCTTCACTTTCTTTGGCAATCATAATAAATAATTCGTCATCACTAAGAAGGTTATCCTTTAACGTCATTTTTCTCTCCTTTTCACATCAATTAAAGCTAAATAAATTCCCGCGGCAACCGAGGCATTCAAAGAATTTACATGCCCTACCATTGGTATTTTTGTTATATAATCAGCGTTTTTTAAAACTAAAGAAGAAATCCCTTTTCCTTCTGAACCAACGACTAACCCTACACGCATTTTATAATCTAGCGTATCATAGTCGACTTTTGCATAGCCATCACTTGCAACTATCCAAAAGTTTTCTTCTTTTAATTTTTGAATCGCTTGATTTAAATTAGAAACTAAACAAACGGGAACATAAGCACTTGCTCCTGTAGAAACTCTTTGTACTACTGGAGTTACAGATACACTTCTTGATTTAGGAAGGATTACTAAATCAACACCAAAAGCATCCGCGGAACGAAGGATGGCTCCAAGATTTTGAGGATCCTCTAAACCATCTAAAAGCAAGACAAGAGCATCTTTTTTATCCTTAATCTTTTTTAAAACTCCTTGAAAATCAGCATATTCATAAGCGTTAATTTCTAAAACTACACCTTGATGATTGACATTACCCACTAAAGAATGAATTCTTTCTTTTGATACTCTTTCAATCTCTAAATGATTTTTTTTGGCTAATTTTAAAAGATTTTCATCATCAAAATGAGAAACCACAAATAAACGCGTACCTTTCGAGGCTTTTAAGGATTCCATGACGACATTTTTCCCATAGATGTATGTTTTCTTTTCCACTTCTGTTCTCCTTTAATTTCACATTTGTCTAAATACAATAAATGACCGAGATTTCGGTCATTTTTAATGATATAACAAGTCGAAAGTTTTGTAAAGAATAACTACAAAATAATTTTTCTTTCACTCAATTTTAATCAAACTAATTTGCTTACACAAGGCACATCGATAAAAGTACATCTAGCAATTATTATCAACACCAACTTGGCGGATTAATTGGCGGATTAA
>CANQTY010000012.1 GCA_947626895.1 uncultured Bacilli bacterium | reverse complement strand
TAAAATATCGCGATTATTATAAGAAAAGTGACAAAATTTGAGGTTTAAGAACAACACTGTGCAAAGAACTATTGTAAAATTAAATAATTTTAGGTGGTTTAGGTAAGGAAAGTATAGAAAAAAACTTCCCTTTCGTCTATGATAAAAAAGAAAGGAAGATAACACTATGAAAAAAATTATATTAACAGGAGATCGACCAACTGGAAATCTACATATTGGTCATTATGTAGGTTCTTTAAAGCGACGTGTAGAACTTCAAAATTCAGGAAAGTATGATGAAATATATATTCTAATCGCGGATGCTCAAGCACTTACAGATAATGCTGAAAATCCCCAAAAAATTAGAGATAATGTTATGAATGTAGCGCTTGATTATCTTTCTGTTGGATTAGATCCTAATAAATCCAATATTGTTATCCAATCTTCTGTTCCAGCTTTAACAGAATTAAATATGTATTATTTAAATTTAGTGACCGTTTCTCGAGTTCAAAGAAATCCAACGGTAAAACAAGAAATTAAACAAAAGGATTTTGAAACTAGTATTCCTGTTGGATTTTTTACTTATCCTATTTCTCAAGCAGCGGATATTACAGCCTTTTTAGCTACAGATATCCCTGTTGGAGATGATCAACTTCCAATGATTGAACAAGCAACTGAAATCGTCAATAAATTTAATTCTATCTATGGGGAGACTCTTGTTGCTCCTAAAGCTTTGCTTTCTGAAAATGTTTCCTCACAAAGACTTGTGGGAATTGATGGGAAAGCAAAGATGTCGAAATCTTTAAATAATTGTATTTATCTATGCGATAGTAGCGAAGTTGTTCGTCAAAAAGTAATGTCGATGTATACAGATCCAAATCACTTAAAAGTTGAGGATCCTGGAAATACAAAAGATAATCCTGTATTTACATATCTATCCTGTTTTGCAAAAGATGAACATTTTACTAAATATCTTCCAGAATATAAAAACCTCGATGAAATGAAAGCTCATTATGAACGTGGAGGTCTAGGGGATGTAAAATGTAAAAAATTCTTATATGCCGTTTTAGAGGATATCTTAACCCCAATTAGAGAAAAAAGGAAATATTATGAAGAACATCTAGATGAAGTTTATGAAATCTTAAGAAAGGGCACGGTAAACGCAAATAAAAAGGCAAACGAAACATTAAAGATGGTTCGTAAGGCCATGAAGATTAATTATTTTGATGATGATAGCTTCCTAAATGAAGTGAAAAATAAAAAAGCACAATAAGAAAACATAAAAACGTATCAAAAAAAAGGGGCGAACCCCTTTTTTTAATCGATTTGAATGTGCTTTTTAGTTTCGATTTTTTCGACTTCTTCTTTAGGGTAAGATAGACTTAATATACCTTTATCAAAGTTTGCTTTGATGCTTTTTTCATCGATATCCCCGATGTAGTAGCTTCTAGAAACATTACCAAGATATCGTTCACGACGGACATATCTTCCTTTTTCATCTTTTTCTTCAACCTTGCTTTCCTTTTTGGCTTCGACAGTTAGATAACCATCTTCAAGGGTAATCGAAATATCCTTTTTATCATATCCAGGTAATTCTATATTTAAGGTGTAATCTTTTTCAGATTCATAAACATCGGTTTTCATTAAATCACTATGACGATGTTCATAAGGTAAGTCGAATAAATCGTGGAAGAAGTTATCTTCCCAAAAACCAACACTATTTCTTTTATTTGATGACATAAATTAATCCTCCTTTTTAGCACTCTTCATCTTTGAGTGCTAAGAATAATATAGCACACTTTTTAGCACTGTCAATACAAGAGTGCTAAAATCTTAAAAAATTTTTTTAGTTCAATTTTTCTGCTTGCTTTTCTTCCTTATTTTTTCCAATTAAGTTATAATTATCACGAAATTCGAGGAAATATGGACGGTATTTTATTATTAATCAAAGAAGAAAATATGACATCTAGAGATCTAGTAAACGATACTTGTCATAAATTTAATATGAAAAAAATCGGTCATACAGGGACTTTAGATCCTTTCGCTAAGGGATTAATGGTTTTAACTTTAGGTAAAGCTACAAAAATATCTTCCTATTTAGAACAAGAAGATAAAACCTATATAGGAGAAATGACGCTAGGAATTAAAACAGATACATTAGATATTACAGGTAATATCATTGAAAGAAAAGAAGTACCTACTTTTAGCAAAGAAGAAATAGAAAATATATTTAAAAAATTTATTGGAGATATTAAACAAATACCTCCAATGTATTCTGCAATAAAAATTCATGGTGAAGAATTATATAAAAAGGCTCGTCGTGGAGAGGTCATCGAAAGAAAACCACGGGACGTAACTATTAAAGAAATTAACTTACTTTCTTTAGAAAAAGATAAAATTCTTTTTGAAGTCACTTGTTCTAAAGGAACTTATATTCGTAGTCTTGCAAGCGATATAGGGGAAGTACTTGGATGCTATGCGACTTTATCAATGCTAGTTAGAACTCGTGTAGGAAAATTTCATTTAAAAGATGCAAAATATTTAAAAGATGTAAAAGAAGAAGATTTGGTATCTATGAAAGATGCCTTATCTTTCCTTCCAAGCTTTATTGTTTCAAAAGTTGATGAAGCAAAAGTGAGGAATGGGGTTAAATTATTCTTAAATCGTACAGAAGAAAAGTTAGTGATTTATGCAATCGATCAAACTCCTTTAGCTATCTATCAAAATAATCACAATGGATATTTTACTTGTTTAAGAGGTTTATTATAATGAAACGGATGAATTTTGAATTAAATCATGTACCTCATATTGATGAGCCTCTTGCTATCTGTCTAGGATATTTTGATGGTTATCATTTAGGACATCAAGAACTTGTTAAAAATGCTAAAAAATCAACATGTTCTAGTGCTTTATTGACTTTGGATATGAAAAATAATGAATTTTTAAAACATAAAAAATATATAACAAGTCTTGATGATCGTGAAAAACTTCTAAAAAAAGAAGGTATAGATTATTATTTTGTCTTAAATTTTGATAAAAATGTGAAAAATTTATCACCAGAAGAATTCATTCAAAAAATATTAATCCCTTTAAATGTAAAAGAAATCTTTGTAGGGGAAGATTATACTTTTGGAATTAATAAAGAAGGAAACGTAGATACCTTAAAAAAACATCAAAATCCAACTTTTGATGTTCATGTTATTCCTTCCTTAAAAATGAATGAAGAAAAGATTTCTACAACTTTAATATTAAATAAAATTAAAGAGGGAAAAGTGCAAGAAGTGATTTCTTTATTAGGTAGACCTTTTACTTTAAAAGGAAGTGTAAAAAAAGGCTTAGGAAATGGCAAAAAATATTTATATCCTACAGCAAATATCATGATTAATGAAGGTTATATAATGCCTAAAAAAGGCGTATATTATGGAACTTGTATTTATGAAAATAAAAAATATAAAGCAATGATTAATTTAGGAACTCATCCAACAATTGATGAATTATCTACCCCTATATTAGAGATATATCTATTGAATTTTAACGGGGATTTATATCATCACGAATTAACCGTTGAATTTAAAGAATTTATGAGAGAAGAAATTCATTTTGCTTCCATTGAAGAATTAAAAAAGCAATTAGAAAAAGATTATCTTTATGTCTTAAATAAGGAAGAAAAAGAATAAAATGATTCGTATTAACGATAAAGAATATACCACATTTATTTTTGATTTTGATGGGGTGATTCTAGATACTGAAAAATATCATTTCAAAGCTTGGAATTTAGCCTTAAAAGAATATCAATTCGTTTTAAAAGAAGAAGAATATGAACCTTTAAAAAGTACGGGAAGAGAACATGTATTACACTTTTTAGAAGAACAATATTCCTTTAATTTATCACAAGATGAAAAAGAAGAATTATTTGCAAAAAAAGAACAATATTATCTTGAATTAATCGAGAATATTTCTAAAAACGATTTCATTCCTGGAATAGAGTTGTTTCTAGAAATTTTAAGGAAGAATCACTATAAATTTGCTGTAGCGTCATCAAGTGTATTGGCAAAAAAAGTAGCCCAAAAATTATCTTTAGATCAATACTTTGATGTCTTTATTGATTCTAGTAATAATATCAAGAAAAAACCATCTCCAGATTTATTTAATCTAGCTGTAACAAAGATGCAAGTAAATAAAGACGAGTGCTTGATTTTTGAAGATTCCCTTGCAGGTTTTCAAAGTGCAATAAGTGCGAATATTGATTTTATTAGTGTAGGCTCTTTAAAAAACGAAAAAGAAATCATGCATGTTCAAAATTTTAATGATTTATTAAGCTTAATAAAGGAGTCATTATGAGTAAGTCTATTATCATTGGAGTTACTGGTCATCGAAATTTAGTAAAAGAGGATTATATAAAATTAAAAGAAGAAGTAAAAAAAAGACTATTATCTTTAAAAGAATTATATTATTCCTTATTAAATGAAGAACCACATTTAATTATGCTTTCTGCCTTCGCAGAAGGCGCAGATATTTTATGCGCGGAAGTTGCTTTTGAATTAAACATTGATGTTTATGCAGTTTTACCTTATGAACTTAATGAATATCGAAAAAGTCTCTGTAAAGAAGAAAGAAATCACTTTGATACTTTACTTAAAAAATGTAAGAATGCAGGTTCTTATTATGTAGTTTGTAATACTAAAGACAAGCAAAAGAAAACTTATGATTTTAGTCCGTTTTATAGAGAATTAGGTATATTTATGGCAAAACACTCCCATATTCTTTTAGCCTTATGGGATCAAAAACCTCCAAGAGGACCAAATGGATGTGGTACAGTCGAGGTTATTCAATTTGTTTTAGATGATAAACTAAATAAATCATTAAATTCTAATGCCATTGTTTTATGGATTCCATCAAGAAGAAGTACTGATTTAACTCCTTTTACTGATGCATCTTTCCGGTGGATATATGAAGAAAATGGTAAGTATATTTATAGTAAAGATTATCCACGTGCTTTGATTGATTTTATCTTGAAAAATTAGTGATAAGATTTATATTTGCTGTGATTATAAAGAAAACATTATTGGTGTTTTTAATGCGCATAAATTTCTTGAAGATATAACAAATAAAACTAGAACTAAGTAAATAATCCTTAGGACAAATAAAATCTTAATAACAGCAAGTTCAAAGTAAAGGGGCTGCAGAAAACCTAAATTTAAAAAAAGACAAAATCCTGAAGATTCTGCCTTTTGTGATAAAATATCTTTGTTCAGGAGATATTTTATATATGTCTTATTTTACAACAAAAACCTTGCATTTGACACTCTTTTTGAATTTGATGCGAAGAAAAGAGAAAAAATTGATTGATTTTATTTTTTTCGCTACTCGGATTCGAGTTGTGTGATACTCTTCTCGGGTGTGGAAAGTTCTTCGGGCATCGTGCCTCCTGCGCGTTTGATTGCTTCTCTAACGATAGTTCCCACTTCGTAGTGCGTGGCGTTCGCTTTTTCGGGCGTGTCCGTCCCTTCGCGGCGCATCTTTGCCTCGGTTTACGTAATACGGAAGAGGTTTGCCCGAGCGCAATGACTTCTTTGCGAGGAACACCATTCATCACAATGAGATAACAGGCATATCGTGTGAGTTTGTAATCGATGATGAAAGATTTTTTTCCTTTTCTTGAAATGATTGACTTCCTGACCTCAGGAAAACAATCTTCCACGCTCTGTTGGCTAATTTTGCAAGCAATCATCACCGTCTTGATGACCTTGTGGAAGTTCTCCCATTTGGCATATTGCAAGACGGGTTGGAGTTCCCTTGCATACCAAAATTCAACACCGTTTTCATCGATGTGCTTAATATCATCAAATTACTTTCTTTGCTGTACACTTAATTTTTTCATAAAATAATTTTGCCATAATCATAGCGCAAGCGTAGCAAACAGCAATATACGGCTTACGAAATATTCAAAAACTATCAATAGGTAAGAAAACAGTTTCATTTTGATTAAAAGTAATGAAATAAAGGTCTTATTGAGTTATTGAGCGTGTTGAATCTGATTGCAAAGGCTAATGAAAAGTAATAGAAAATTACGTTGATCTTCACATCTAAAATTTAAGGGGGGTATGAATACAATTAATAAATAAGTGATACTAGTAAAATTAATAAGTTAAATAAGCTATCCATTTATTCACACACGAAAAATGACAAATCAAAAAAATATACTTGAAAAGAAAAAGGGAAAATGGTAGATTAAGCATGCGACTTTTCTCAGTAAAAGGAACTCCATCCTAATACTTAGAAACAGTTAAGAAATTTATATTAAAGGAGGAAAAAATGGCTTTAACTAAAGATGTTGTCGCTGAAATCGTGAAAAAGTATGGAACAGACGAACACGATACAGGTTCAACAAAAGTCCAGATTGCGTTACTCACGTATCGAATCAATAACTTAACAGAACATTTAAAAAAGCATATTCATGATGGTCACACCCGTCGTGGTATGTTCTGCCTTATTGGTAAACGTAGAGGTCTTCTTGATTATTTAGCGAAAAAAGATTATGAAGGTTATGTCGCACTCTGCAAAGATTTAGGAATTCGTAAATAGGCATCTTCGGATGCTTTTTTACTAAAAGGAAGAAGAAATTATGTCTATAGAAAAGATGATTGTAATTATTGTACTTGCTGTTGAAATCTTAGGATTTTTTCTTCTTTTTCGTATTAAAAAATCTGCTAAATTCCAGGCTATCGGGGAATTAGGTTTATTTTTAAGCATTATTTGTGCAATTATCTTTTTTTGCCTCGATCAAAATGTGTTCTCTACTGAACATGAAGGAATCTTTTATATCACAGAATTGATTGTTATATTAAGTGTCGAAATAATCGCCTTTATTATCTATTTTGTTATTAAATTTATTAAGAAGCCAAAAGATTAGTTAATATTGACTTTGGTTCAGATTTAGGCATAAATTTTTTACCCGCGGCAGTCCTTGCTTTAATATCATCTCTCATTAAATCACGATAGATAAGTTTCGTATTTGTATAATCTGTGCCTAATTTAAAGTAATCTTTAAATCCGACATAATCAATGACTGCAACTTTATAAGTTTTATTTTCATCTAGGGTTTCGTAGTTTAAGCCATCTTTAAAGGTATAATAATTGCTTTCATAGCTAACTAAATCTTTAATATCTTTACCTAATTTATTTGTAACAAGAATTTCATTATCAAATGGGTTAATATCATAAAGATTTTCTACAGTAATCTTTTGATTTGACTTTATGTTTCCTGTACCACGGATTCCACCTTGATTAGAATAAGCAAAATCTGCGTCGGTAGCCTTTTGCATACAGGAACCTGCCCAAGCATAGAGATCAGATTCACTACTTATTGTTTCTCCGCCTGTTCCATAGACTTCTTCAATTTGATTTTTTAAGGTATTATATTCATTTTGAACAAGAGCCTCTATATCTTTATTATAATTTGTATCAGTATATTCCCAATTTGCTTCTGCTTTAGTGACCTTTTTATTGGCATTAAGAGTTAAAGTAATAATTCCTAAAGCTTGACCTGAAGAACCTGCTTGAACAACAGGTAAAGGTGCTACATCACTTCCTCGAGAAATTGTGCCTTTATTGCGATAATGGGTATGACCATTAATTAAAGCATCGACGAATTGATTATCTTTTAAACCCGCGATTGCATTATTGTTATTTGTCACAGCATTTGAAGAACTTGCTGCGCCATCATGGATAGAGGCAATAACGATATCACAATGTTCATCTCTTCTTAAGATTTCCGCAGTTTTGGCAATACTAGTTTTTGTTTCTTTAAATGTATAATCATCTAATCTTGTTTTTAAAATACTGGATTCTTGTTCGGGGTCAATTGCAGAACATATACCAATTTTTAAATTTTCTTTTTGGACAATCACATAGGGAACAGTTTGTTCCATCAAAGCATTTTTTGATTTTTGATAAACATTCGAGTTTACTAAGGGGAAATTTGCTTCACCATTTGCTTCATTTTCATCCCAATAGGTTAAGATTTTTTCTATACCCCAGTCGAATTCATGATTTCCTATCCCCATCATATCAAAATCCATTTCATTCATGACATTGATGACGGATCTTCCATAGACCAAATTTGAGATTGCTTGACCTTGAAACATATCTCCATTAGCGATTAAAACGACATCATCTAAACTACCCTCTCTATTACGGATTTCCTCAATTTTATAGGATAAAGAAGATAAACCATTTCTTCCTTTTTCATCTTTCATAATATGGCCATGTAAATCATTGATGGAAAGAATGTAAAGTTTTTTTAAAGCTTTTCCTTGATTTGTGCTTTGTTCCGAATTTGAGGAAATATTTTGTTGATTACAACCTACGATAAAAAGAGAAAGTAATCCGATAAGTAATGCTTGTTTTTTCATATTAAACCACCTTAAATAAAATAAAAAGCTCGATTACTCGGGCTTATAATCGCGAATGTACACACGCATACCATTGACGACACTTGTTAAAGGATCTGGACCAATACGAACAGGAATTCCTAAGGCTTTTTCCATCCTTTCACGCATACCAGCAAGAAGTGAACCACCACCTGTAAGACAAATGCCATTGACAATAATATCGTTAGAGAGTTCTGGAGGTGTCAAAGCTAAAACATCAGTGACTGCCTCAGCAAGCTCTTCAAATTTATTTTTAAAAGTACCATGGAGTTCTGTCGTGGAGATGATAATACTTTGAGGAATTTGTGTTGTAATATTCATTCCTGAAACTTCGAGCAAACGATTTTCAGGAGTCATCTCTACAGAACCAATTTTCATTTTGATAAATTCTGCGGTCTTCTTTCCAATAACAAGACTATATTTTTTACGGATATAACGTAAAATTACTTCGTCAAGTAAATTTCCACAGAAATAAGAAGATGCAGCTTGAATTAAAGTGTTATTTGAAGATACGACAATATCGGTTACACCTCCCCCGATATTGACACAAAGTTTTCCTGATTTTTCTTCATCATTAGAGGCACCTAAAGTAGCAAGTAATCCTTGATTTACAAAGAGTACATCAGAAAATCCTAGAGATTCTGCGACATCTTTTAAAGCTCTTTTTTCTACAGGTGTAGCATAAGAAGGAATTGGAAATAAAGCAGTATATTGATCTAAATTACGTCCTAATTTTGCTTCTTTAAAAGCTTTTTTTAGATATTCAATACTTGGATTGATGCGTGCAATCACACCTCGAGATACAGGATATACAATCGTGGTATCTTGATTGGTTCTACCAATCATTTTAGCCGCGAGATAGCCTGTTTCTACGACTCTTTTTTGCTTTTTGTCTAATGCGATTACTGTAGGTTCATTATAAACGCTACCTTTGTTAGGTACATAGATAAATGTGTTGCTTGTACCAAAGTCGATGCCAATGATTTTTTTCATAGAATAACCTCGCTTTTTATTGTAGCAAATCTAAATTGAATTTTCTATATATATTTATGTATATTTTGTATGAATTTTGCTTGTTTAAAAAGAAAAACATGCATGAATTTTATAAAAGAATTAAAAATAAAGTAAGAAAACAAAGTTTTTTATGAAACTTTAAAAATAAATGTGAATTTTATAAGTAGTGTGCTAAAATAAGTGAGTTAAAAAAAGGAGTAAAAATAAATGTCAAAGAAAGTTTTTTCATTGGACTTTGAAGGAAAAAAACTGAACGTTGAAGCGGGCGAAATTGCAAAACAAGCCGATGGCGCTGTTTTAATTCGCTTGAATGATACCGTGGTTTTGTCCACAGCCTGTGCCTCAGATGAAGCAAAAGACACAGACTTCTTTCCCCTTACCGTACTCTATGAAGAAAAGCAATATGCTGTAGGAAAAATTCCTGGTAGCTTTTTAAGAAGAGAAGGTAGACCTGGAGAGCATGCAACTCTCTCCGCAAGATTAATTGATCGACCCTTAAGACCGATGTTCTCTGAAGGGTTCCGTAATGAAGTGCAAGTTGTAAATACCGTGATGTCCGTCGATTTAGATGCGACTCCTGAAATGGCAGCAATGTTTGGTTCTTCATTAGCCTTATGTATTTCCGATATTCCCTTTGATGGACCTATCGCTGGAGTATATGTAGGAAGAGTGGATGGGAAATATATCATTAACCCCACGGTTGAAGAACGAGAAAAATCCGATATAAATCTTGCTGTCGCAGGTACAAAAAAGGCCATTAATATGGTCGAAGCAGGTGCCGCGGAAGTTGATGAAGAATCGATGTTAAAAGCCATTATGGTTGGTCATGAAGCGATTAAAAAATTATGTGAATTCCAAGAAGAAATCGCTCGTGAAATCGGTAAAGAAAAAAGAAAGATTGAATTATATTCAATTCCTGAAGAACTTCAAAAAGCAGTAGATGAAGTCTCGAAAGATTGCCTTATTAAAAGTGTTTCTATCGTAGATAAATTAGAACGTCAAGACGCTTTAGATGCGATTGAAAATGAAGTTTTAGCTACATATGAAGCAAAAAAATATGAAGATGAAAAAGAAAAAAATCTCATCTTAAGACAAGTAAAAGAAATCATGGAAAATACTATCCGTGATGAAGTTCGTCGTTTAATTACTTATGATAAGGTTCGTCCAGATGGAAGAAAAATTGATGAAATTCGACCTTTAGATGCTCAAATTGATTTACTTCCACGTGTTCATGGTAGTGCAATGTTCACCCGTGGACAAACTCAAGTCATCTCTGTGGTTACTTTAGGTGCTCAAAGTGATGAACAAATCATCGATAATTTAACCCCAGAAGATTCAAAACGCTTTATGCATCATTATAATTTTCCACCTTTCTCTGTCGGAGAAATCGGAAGAATGGGAACTCCAGGAAGAAGAGAAATTGGTCATGGCGCTCTTGGAGAAAGAGCCTTATCTTATGTCATTCCTAGTGAAGAAGAATTCCCATATACCATTCGTGTTGTAAGTGAAGTTGTGGAAAGTAATGGATCATCTTCACAAGCTTCCATTTGTGCCTCGACAATGGCTTTGATGGCCGCGGGTGTTCCAATTAAGTCTCCAGTCGCAGGAATTGCCATGGGCTTAATTACTTCTGGACCACTTGATGAAGGATATCCATATACCATTTTAACGGATATTCAAGGAATGGAAGATCATCTTGGTGATATGGACTTTAAAGTCGCTGGAACAAAAGATGGAATTACCGCCTTACAAATGGATATTAAAATTAAAGGTATTACTGAACAAATCTTAAGAGAAGCTTTAACTCAAGCTCATGGAGCAAGAGAAAAGATTATGGAAGTCTTATTAAGTGCCATTCCTGAACCTCGTAAAGAAGTTGGTAAATATGCACCTAAGATGGATGTCATGTACATTAATCCTGATAAGATTCGTGATGTCATTGGTCAACAAGGTAAAGTCATTAATGATATCATTGCTCGTTGTGATGATTGTAAGATTGATATCGATGATGATGGTAAGATTGTCATTTACCATATGGATCGAGAAGTTATTAATCGTGCAAAAGGAATCATTGAAGATATCGTTAGAGAAGCAAAAGTTGGAGAAATTTATGAAGGTAAAGTTGTCCGCCTAGAAAGTTTTGGTGCCTTTGTAAATTTATTCGGTAATGTCGATGGTATGGTTCATGTTTCTAGATTATGTTGGGAAAGAATTGATAAACCAAGTGATTTTGTACACATTGGTCAAACCTTAAAAGTCATCGTTACAGAAATCGATGAAAAAGGTCGAATTAATCTTTCACATAAAGAATTTGAAAAACGCGTGGAATCTTCAAAAGAAGATAAAGCTCCGAATAAGAAAAACTTCAATAAGAAGTAAAAAAATCAAAATACAAAAGAGGGCAAAATCAAAACCCTCTTTTTTTATACGTTTTTATTATTTTGTGAACAAAAAAAGAGACTTGATTGCCTCTTTTTTAACCCCATATAGCGATTTTATTTCTTTTCTTGATCGAAATGCACATCCAGTTGAGGAAATGGAATTTGAATACCGTTTTCCACTAATTCCTTTAAAATTTGATCATTGAGTTTAAAAAATACATCCCAATAATCTTGCTTCTTGACCCATACCCTTACTTTTAAATTGATTGATGAGGCAGCAAGTTCTCCTACAGCGATTAAGGGTTCTGGAGTACGGAAGATATTGTTTTGTTTAAAGATGACCTTTTTAATCACTTCACTTGCTTTTTCTACTGATGAATTATAAGAAATTCCAAAAATCATATCGACTCTTCTTGTATCTTTCATGGAAACATTGACAATAACGCCATTTGCTAAAACACCATTTGGAATCATTTGTACACGGTTATCTGGAGATGCTACATACGTATAGAATAAATGAATATCTTCAACTGTTCCTTCACATCCTTGCGCAGAAATATAATCTCCAATTCTAAAAGGTTTCATCACTAAGATGACTAAACCTCCTGCAAAGTTGGATAAACTTCCTTGTACTGCAAGAGAAAGTCCTATACCAATGGAAGAAATAATTGCGCCAATTCCTGCAGTATCAATACCGATATAAGAAATAAATAAGACAAATACGAGTAATTTTAAACCTACACGAATGACATTATAGGTAACCATTGTGACTGTTGGTTCACTTTTTTTCGTTTCCATGCGTCTTCTAACAGTTTTTGCTAAAAGATTAATAAGTTTAAAAAGAATAAATAAAATGATTAAACCTAAGACTAATTTTAAACCTTGGGTACAAATCCAATGCCAAATATCATTGAATAGATTTTGCCAATCAAAAGAAGTCGATTGAGCTTCATTATTTACTGTTTCACTTAAAAAAATAAACGGATTCATAAGGTGTTCCTCCAAAACTATTTCTATTTTAAAATTGTGCTTATTTTTTTTCAATCTTTTATAAAAATCAAGTAAAATAATTGATATGGAAGAACATGGCTTTGACAAAGTGATTGCAAAAGATTCTAAAATATTGATTTTAGGTTCTTTTCCTAGTGTGGTTTCACGAAAAGAAAGTTTTTATTATATGCATCCTTCCAATCGCTTTTATAAATTAATGAAAGAAGTTTATCTTGATGAAGATTTTTTATCTAAAGATATCGATATAAAAATAGAAGCTTTAAAAAGGCATCATATCGCTTTATATGATGTAATTATTTCTTGTGATATTCATTTAAGTGATGATCAAAGCATTAAAAATTATGAAGTCTTTTCTTTAGATGAAATCTTAAAAATTGCGCCAATAGAAAAAATCATTTTAAATGGAAAAAAGGCTTATGAAATCTTTAAAAAATACTATAAAGATAGTCCTGTTCCTTATTTTTATTTACCTTCCACGAGTGCTAGAAATATCATCACTTTAGATAAGTTAAAGACGATTTATCAAGAAATCATATCTTTATAAGATAAAGTCTAGTATAATGATTTTCATCAGAGTAGTTTACAAGCGTTAAGTGCACTTTGATGGGAAGTAGCAAAGTGACGAACACTTCTGTGGCGGCTTGTAAACGCGTCCGCTGAAACGGACCTCTTTTAAGGAGGTTAACATGAATTTAATTCATAAAATCACACTTTCTAGTGTGATGGCATCGCTTTCGATTATTTTAAACTTGATTTCGGTACGCACCGATTCTTCTTTATATTCTATTTATGCTTTACCTTTGTTATTAACAGGGATGCTTTTTGGCCCTTTATGTGGTCTTTTTGCAGGATTTACCACAGGTTTTATTGTGCAACTTGTCACTTATGGATTAATGCCTACAACAATTTTATGGCTTCTTGCCCCAATGTCCTGGGGATTAATAAGTGGCTTACTTGCTAAATTATTTCATTATAAAAATAAACCAATATGGATTATTTTCAATGTCACAATATCTTCAATAAGTGCTTTATTTTTAAATAGTTTAGGAATGATATTAGATGGTTTAATTTATCAATATCCTACAGAATATGTCTATGTAGAATTAGGTTTAAGATGTGTTACTGCAACAGTTGTAGGAATTATTTATTGTATTATTTTAATTGCGATTTTACCTAGGTTAGAATTTTTAAGAAAAAAAGCATAAAAAAAGCGTTTCTTTTTTTGCTTAGAAACGCTATTAATATTTACTTTTTACTTTTTTGAAGCTTCTTTAAAGATCTTTAAACCATTCGTGGTTAAAGGATGATCAAAGGCTTTCTTTAAAACTCCAAAGGGAATAGTAGCAATATCTGCGCCTGCAAGAGCAGCCTCTTCAATGTGTTTTGTATTTCTTATCGACGCGGCAATAATTTCTGTTTCATATCCATAGATATTTTTGACTTCAGCAAGTTTAGCAATTAAAGCTGCGCCTGATTCATTCATATCATCAATTCGACCCATAAATGGGGAAACAAAGGTGGCACCTGCTTCAAAAGCAAGTAGTGCTTGGGGAACAGAGAAAACTAAGGTGACATTGGTTTTAATCCCTTTGTTAGATAATCTTTTTGTTAAACTAATTCCATCTTTTGTCATAGGAACTTTAATGACGATATTCTTATGTAATTTACTTAATTCAATGGCTTCTTTTTCCATGGAATCAAGATCTCCTTCATTCACTTCCGCGGAAATTGGACCATCGACTAAAGAAGTGATTTCTTGAATAACTTCTTTTAAGTCTCTTCCTTCTTTTGCAATTAAAGAAGGATTTGTGGTACATCCTGATAAAATACCCCATGTACTAGCTTCTTTAATTTCTTCCACATTCGCGGTATCGATAAATATTTTCATAATTTTAAGTCTCCTTTATTTCAATATATCATATTTTTAAGTTTTTAACTATTCTTATGTTGGATAAGATAGTGAATAAATTCTTCCATTTCTCCTTTATCAACAAATTTTGCCATAAAGAAATAATTTCCCATGGCATCAGATAGGATATCAGGCATACCTTGAGTTAACATAATTTGATCTTTATAGCGATTCATGATGTCTTCATAATAATGTTCATAATGTACATAGTTTCTTCTTCCTACATAACATGCATATGTTTTAGGAAAATTGAGTGTTTGACGATTTTCATCAAAGACGATGGAATCCGCCCAAATTTGATAAATATCAATAGAATGAGCAAAGTTAATTAAATCTGGAGTATAACCTCCTGGAACACGCATATTGACCTCTAAAGGGATAATATCTCCCTTTTTTCCTAAACCCATTTTATCTTTAGTTAATCTAAAAAATTCGAGATGAAAAAATCTAGATTTAGCTTTAAAAGCACGAACGACTTTTTTCCCGATTTCTTCTAAATCCGAAGGAATATAGGGAAGAGTATAATAAAAGACATCTCCTTTATCGTTAACAACTTCCATAATTTGAGTAGGAAAAACATGACTTACAGCATAAGTTACTTCGCTTTTAGAATTACAAACCCCATCATAAGAGATGAGTTCACCTTCCACGAATTCTTCCATAATAAAGGAAATATTAGGATCTTTATTTAAAAAGAATTCTTGAAGTTCTTCTTCGTTATGTAAAGCATGAGTTTTACTTGCTCCTACTCCATCATCAGGTTTCATGATGACAGGATAACCGACTTTTTGAACAAATGCTTTAGCTTCTTCAAGTGTTTTAGGTAAGCAATAACGAGCAACTTTTAAGTTTGCTTCTTCATAGACTTTTTTCATTGCACTCTTATGACGGAAAAAATAGACTTCCTCTTCTTTAGGACCAGTAGTGACATGAAATTCACTTCTTAATCTAGCATCATCTTGCATCCAATATTCATTATTGGATTCGATAAAATCAATAGTTCCATATTTATTTTGAAAATATGCGACTGCATTCTTTTTATCTTCATAGCTTTTTAATGAGGGAACATAATAATATTCATTTAAAGAAGATTTGATATCTTCACTTAATTCATCATAAGGTGTATCACCTATACCAAGAACATTGACTCCATTGTTTTTTAAGGCTTTACAAAAGCGATAATAGATATAGGGAAAATTTGGGGAAACAAAAATAAAATTCATCGTATTTTTACTCCTTCTTCATCTATTTTAAAAGATGTAAGAAGGCTAAATAAAGAAGAATCTTATGAAACGGGTTACATTTTAATATTCATTAATTTGATGGGTGAAATTTTCTTTCCAAGTATCTAATTCACTTCTTGTCATTTCATCAATTGTTTCATCTAGATGCTCGATTTCTTTTTTAATATAAGTAAGAATTCTTGTTAAATCTTCCATCTTATAAAAATCTAAAGAGATTTCTAAAACATAACTAATCCAAACGGTTAAAGTAAAGCAAGTGACTTGTTCTTTTGTCACTTTTTCTACTGTAAGGGAAGCAAATTCATTATCGACTTCACCATATTCTTGTTTTAAAATGACATTCATTTTTTTCGTTGGTATTTGTCTCCACATAATTAAATTCTCCTTATAAAGTGTATTGATGAAGTAAATTTCCATCCTCATCATATAAATATAAATGATTTTCTTCATAGATACCAAAAGTATGCTTGTTATTTTCTTTTGGTAAAGAAATACTTCCAGGATTAAAATAATATAAATCTTCTTTCATATAAAAGGTAGGAATATGAGTATGTCCATACAAAATAAGGCTATTTTTAGATAAATTAGAAAAATCTATTTCCTTTAAATGATGACCATGAGTTAAATAAAGTGTTCTTTTATTTTCCTTTATAATCAGTTCTTTATTTAAAGGAAAAGAAAGTACCATTTGATCCACTTCTGCATCACAATTTCCTTGAATAGCTAGAATTTGTTCTTTTCTTTCATTGAATAAGTTCACTAATGTTTTTACATCAAAACCGTGAGGTAAATCATTTCTTGGACCATGATATAATAAGTCTCCAAGAAGGAGAAGTTTATCGCAATGGAAAGCCTCAAATTGAATCATCGCCTTTTTAAAATAATATGCTGAACCATGGATATCTGAAAGAATAAAATATTTCATAAATCCCCCTATAAGGGTAGATTATAAAGTTTATTCTGGCTTGTCAAGATTTAAAAGAAGGTCGTAATAAGGAAAGTTATCGTTACACATGAAAAGATTTTATTTTTTATCCTAGATTTGGTAGAATAATAACAGGCAAACGCCTTTATTAAGGAGCAAAAGAATGGCATTTGGAATTTTATATGATTTCTTAATGGGACAATCAATAGAAGCCTATAAGTATTTTGGTGCACATTTTGAAAAAAGAAACAATCAAAACGGAGTCATTTTTAGAGTATATGCACCTATGGCAAAAAATGTTTCTGTAATCGGTGATTTTAACGATTGGAATCCGATGGTTCATCCAATGAATAAATGTGATGAGGCAGGAGCGTATGAAGTATTTGTCCCAGACGTAAAAAATTATGCCTCTTACAAATTTCATATCTGTGGAGCAGATGGAGTATATCGTGATAAGCAAGATCCTTTTGGATTTTTTTCGGATTTAAGACCGATGACTTGCTCTCGAGTTTTTGATATCAATAATTTTGCTTGGCATGATGATGATTTTTTAAAAAATAGAAATAGAAATTTTGATCGACCTGTTTCCATTTATGAAATGCATTTAGGTTCATGGCTTGGAGCACTTTCAGATCGCAATTATTCTTATGAAGAAATATGTGATAAGTTAATTCCATATCTTCTTGAACATGGTTATACCCATGTGGAATTAATGCCTGTAACTCAATATCCTTTTGATGGTAGCTGGGGATATCAAGTGACAGGATTTTATGCCGTAGATTCCCGTTATGGAAATCCTTTTCAACTCATGAGTTTTGTCGACCGCCTTCATCAAGCAGGAATTGGTGTCATTTTAGATTATGTAGTCGTTCATTTTGCTACAGATTCATATTCTTTAGAAAAATTTGATGGAAGTAATCTATTTGAATATGAAGGCGCAAATGAATATTCACAATGGGGTAGTAAATTATTTGATTTAGGAAAAGATCCTGTTCGTAGCTTTTTAATGTCTGGAGCAAATTATTTCTTAGATTATTTCCATTTTGATGGTATTCGTTTTGATGCTGTATCAAATCTCATCTTCTGGGGAGGAGATAAATCTCGAGGTGTTAATGATGGTGCCATTGAATTCATGAAACGTTTAACAGGAAAATTACATATTGCACATAATCAATGTATGCTAATCGCAGAAGATTCTTCCGATTATCAAGGGGTAACTAAAAATCTTGATAATGGAGGATTAGGTTTTGATTATAAATGGGATTTAGGGTGGATGAATGATACCTTACAATATTATGCAAAAGATCCAATTTATCGGGGATATCACCATCATCAAATCACTTTCTCTATGGCGTATTTTTATTCTGAAAACTTTATGCTTCCCCTTTCTCATGATGAAGTAGTTCATGGAAAAGGAACAATTATTAATAAAATTCACGGAGATTATGAAAATAAATTTGCTCAACTAAGAAATTTATACACATATCAATTCTCCCATCCTGGAAAGAAATTGAATTTCATGGGAAATGAACTTGCTTCTTTTGATGAATGGGATGAGAAAAAATCCCTTCCTTGGGTCTTAAAAACATTTCCTAAACATGATTCAATTTCTCGTCTTGTACGTGATTTAAATTTAATCTATCGTCATGAAAGAGCGATGTATATTGAAGAATATAATCCTATCCATTTCCAGTGGTTAATGGCGGATAATGCTTCACAATCCATCTTTGCTTTCCAACGTTCTTATCAAGATGATAAAGTAAGAGAAACTTTAGTTTTCATCTTCAATATGACTCCAAATTTCTATGAGCATTATGATATTGGTGTTTCAGAAGTTGGGGAATATGAAGAGATTTTTAATTCGGATAAAGACGTATATGGAGGATATAATCAATATAATGGATTACCTTTAAAGACGCATGAAGGTCTTTGCTTTAATCAACCATATAAAATCACGATTAAGCTTGCTTCTTTTGGGGCAATGATCTTTAAAACAACAAAAAAACTTAAATGACTTTTTACATATGATATAAAGAAAGGATGAACTTACCATGTTTAAAAATGTAGAAAACTTCAAAAAAGAATTTAAAAATCGTGCCATCACAAAATACGGAAACGATTACAAGAAATGCCATATTACTGAGCTTTATGATATTTTAGGTAGTATGGTAAGAGACTACACCTCTTTTGATTGGAAAGAATGCAAAGACTATGTGAAAGAAACAGGAGGTAGACAACTTGTTTATTTCTCTATGGAATTCTTAATCGGTCGTTTATTAGTTAATAATATGCAAAATCTCGGGATTTATGATGTTGCAAAACAAGGTTTAAAAGAATTAGATATCGATATCAATGCTCTTGAGGAACAAGAATCGGATGCTGGACTAGGAAATGGTGGTCTTGGACGTCTTGCAGCATGTTTTTTAGATTCTATAGCATCGCTAGGTTATCCAGGACATGGGAACTGTATTCGTTATCAATACGGATTTTTTAGACAAAAGATTGTCGATGGAAAACAAGTTGAAGTTCCAGATCAATGGCTAAGTAATGGTAATGTTTGGGAAATTTATAAACCTAAACATGCTGTAGATGTCAAGTTTTATGGACAAGCTGAAACGTATCAAGATAGCGAAGGTCAAATCCGTTCTCGCACGGTAAATGCAATGCATGTCAAAGCTGTGCCATATGATATGCCTGTGATTGGTTATCGAAATCAAGTGGTGAATACTTTAAGATTATGGAATGCAGAACCAAGTGATGATGATTTACCAAATGATATTTCCTTTAGCGATTATCTACAAGCGATAAGAGAATTATGTCATGGTCTTTATCCAGATGATTCTACTGAACACGGACGAATTTTACGTTTAAGACAACAATATTTCTTAGTTTCCGCGGGACTTCAATCGACTTTAAGAACACATAAAAGAGTCTATGGAACTTATACAAATTTAAAGGACAAATATGTCTTCCAATTAAATGATACGCATCCTATTTTAGCCATTCCTGAATTAATGCGTTTGTTAATGGATGAACATGGTTTTGGTTGGGATGAAGCTTGGGATCAAGTATCCCATTCTATGGCATATACAAATCATACCATTATGGCAGAAGCTCTTGAAAAGTGGCCTGTTACTTATGTTGCGACTTTAGTGCCACGTGTCTATATGATTATTGAAGAAATCAATCGAAGAATGATTTTAGATTTAAGAAGTAAAGGGTATGATGATGATTTTATTCATCGTGTAAAAATCATTAAAGATGGAATGATTTATATGACAAATTTAGGTATCCATACTTGTTTTTCTGTGAATGGGGTCGCAAAACTACATACTAAAATTTGTTGTGAAGATACTTTCCATGATTTTTATGTCTTATATCCTGAAAAGTTTAATAATAAGACCAATGGTATTACCCATAGAAGATGGTTTTTAAATGCAAACCCTGAACTTGCAAATTATGTGACAAGTTTAATTGGAGATTCTTGGATTACTCACCCAGATGATTTAGAAAAACTTTTGGCATTTAAAGATGATGAAAAAGTCTTAAAGAAAATCAATGAAATAAAACATCATAATAAGATTGCACTTGCGGACTATATTTATAGAAATTCGGGAATATCCGTGGATACGAATTCCATCTTTGATACTCAAATTAAACGTCTTCACGCCTATAAAAGACAACTCATGAATGTTTTTAGAATTATCTATCTCTATTTAAATTTAAAAGAGAATCCTGATTTTAAGATGGCACCAAGAACCTTTATTTTTGGAGCAAAAGCTGCGCCTAGTTATGTCCTTGCTAAAAAGATTATTGAATTAATTAACGCTGTCGCTGAAAAAATCAACAATGACTCTAATGTCTCACGTTATATGCGCGTGGTATTTATTGAAAATTATGGCGTATCTTCCGCGGAAATGATTATTCCTGGAAGTGATGTTTCAGAACAAATCTCTACCGCGGGTAAAGAAGCTTCTGGAACAAGTAATATGAAATTTATGATTAATGGAGCGTTAACTTTAGGTACACTAGATGGCGCGAATGTGGAAATCGTTGATTTAGTCGGCGAAGAAAATGCCTTTATCTTTGGTATGAAAGATTATGAAATCCAAGAATTACGTAAATCTGGATTATATTCTCCATGGGATTTATATCATAGTGATTATTGGATTCGTCGTATCATGGATTCTCTTGTCGATGGCACATTCTCCGACAATCAAGATACCTTTAGAATGATTTTTGATGAAATTATGTATCATAATGATGAATATTTCTCATTAAAAGATTTCGAAAGTTATGTCGAAGCAACATTTAAAACAGAAGAACATTATAAAGATCCACTTAAGTGGGCAAGAAGTTGTTTAATTAACATCGCTCACGCGGGATATTTCTCAAGTGATCGTACCATTGAACAATACGTCGCAGATATTTGGAAATTAGAAAAGATTCATCTTAAATAAGAAGAAAATAAATTATAATTAAAAAAGAAATTGGCTAGTATATAAAACATGTATTCTAGCCATTTATTTTGCTTATATTTAGTAGAAACAACTTTATATTTATATAGTAAATTTTTATTAGAATTTTTATCATCAAATATGATTATATTTATAAAATTTAATGTCATTTCATATGGTTTAATATGGATGAAGAAAAAAGCGAAACAATTCGTCAATATAAAAATCAAATTATCGCAGTGATTTTTGTTATATTAAGCTTAATCATCTCTTTATTTGTTCTTTTTGACTTAATTAAAATTGTTCGCTATGGCGATAAAGATAATAAACTTCAAAAATCAACGATTCTAAGGAGTGAAATTGCCTCCTTAATTATCGTAATTACAACTTTTTATTTTGCCTATTTGGCTTATAAAACGTATAAAAAAAGCCCTACAAAGGCAAATTTTGCATTTCTTGTGGCAAGTTTACTTACTTTAATCGCAGCATTAATGCGCTTTATTACCATCATCAATAGTGAAGATGTCGCAGGAATTGAAGATGTTATTTAAGATTTTTTAAATGTTCTTGATAAAGATTATAGATTTTTGTAGCGAGTTCACTAAGTGAATATAAAGAACTATCGATGATGTAATTTGCTCCAATTTCAGAATCTTTATTAAACCAAGTTAAGTCTTTTTCTAGACGTTTTTTAATATCTTCTTTCGTATCTCCACGTTCAATCATTCTCTTTTTCCTTGTTTCATCATCTGCTTTTAAATAAAAGACGACAATCGTGGGATTATGTAATGCTAAAAAGGATTTTTTACCATAAGGATCAACGATGATGACTTTATTATCACCTAGTTCTTTTTTACTAGTGCCATAATAATGGTTGTTATAGTTTGTCGTTTCGACAAAAGCACCTTCTTTTTCCATCTTTAAGAATTGCTCTTCAGAGACAAAATGATAATCGTAACCATCTTTTTCGTTGATGCGAGGTGGTCGAGTGGTATGAGTGATGACTTTTTTAATTTTAAATAAATTAAAAAGCTCATGTGCAACCTCTGTTTTTCCTACCGCGGATGGTCCAATGAGCAATATCATACCTGTTCTCCTTTTCCATTATGATAACAAAAAAATTCTTTAGAAACAAACAAAAAAACGTTATAATAAAAATATGAAAAGGATAGCTTTCATCGGTAGTGGACCTTCTTCCCTTATGGGGGCATTTTTACTCTCAAAAAAGGGATTTTCATGTACTATTTTTGAAAGAGAAACTGAGATAGGAAAAAGATTAAAAATCTCTGGAAATGGAAGATGTAATTTATTTCATCATCCTCTGGATTTTAAGTATTATAAAAATCAAGAATTTGCTAAAAAATATATGGAAGAATTTTTACTTCATGAACAAGAAATTTTTAATGAACTTGGTTTACTTACTTTTGATGATGAAGAAGGAAGAACTTATCCTCTTTCAAAAGAAGGTAAACAAGTCATCTCTTTATTTATGAATGCCTTAAAAAGAAACGGAGTAAAAATCATCTATAAAGAGGTTAAAAATATTATAAACTTAAGGGATGGGGTTAAGATTTATACTGAAAATGAAGAATATGTATTTGATGAATGTGTCTTTGCTATTGGAGGTTTTTCATATCGTTATCCTTATGAAGAAAAACTTTCTTTATGTCAAAAAATGAATTTATCTTTAACACCCTTATCACCAAGTTTAACCCCCATAAAAACCTCTTCTTATCATAATAAAAATTTAGAAGGAAGGCGATATCAAGTTTTATTAAGTTTAACAAAAGATCATAAACAATTATTTACTGAAAAAGGAGAAATTTTATTTAAAAAAGATGGAATTTCAGGAATTGTCACCTTTAATTTATCTTGTGTTTTAGCACGTTTACATCTAGCTGATTACAAGGGATATCAAATACATATCGATTTTCTACCTAATATTTCTCATGATGAATTAAAGAAAATCATTTATCATCCTTCCTTTCCTTTAGAAGAAAATTTAGAAAGACTTTTGGGTAAAGAACTGCAAGAAGAATGGATGTATTGGATGAAAAATAAAAAGAAAGATCTTTTTTCTCTTATTAAAGATTATACTTTAGATGTCATTTCCTTATATCCACTTAAAGATTCTCAAGTTACTTCTGGAGGAATTAATTTATCTTCCTTAAATAAAGATGGTTCATTAATTCATATGAATCATGTTTTTCCCTGCGGGGAAATCTTAGATATTGATGGAGCCTCTGGAGGATATAATATTGCTTTTGCGTTTGGCTCTGCTTATTTTGTTTGTCAATCTATTATTTGTAGATTAAAAAAATAATTCTTAAATAACGCCTAAATTTAGGCTCATCCAACAGATGGTTTAGTGACTCAACCAACAGGTGGTTGATTTT
This sequence comes from uncultured Bacilli bacterium, assembly GCA_947626895.1. Taxonomy (GTDB): domain Bacteria; phylum Bacillota_I; class Bacilli_A; order RFN20; family CAG-449; genus CANRPC01. The sequence continues at coordinate 6,102 of CANQTY010000012.1, read as the reverse complement.
TTTAAAAGTAAAAGTAAAATGAAATCATGAGGTAAAAGATGAACGAATTAGACTATTTTGCAAAAAACTTGAAATACCTTCGCCAGAAGCATAACTTAAAGCAAGAAGATATTGCTTCCTTATTTTATGTGACAAGCCAAGCAGTGAGTAAATGGGAAACATCTAAATCGATGCCAGATATTAAGATGTTAATTAAAATTGCTGAATATTTTCATTATTCTGTCGAAGATCTAATTACAAAAGATATTGAAACTTTAACTCCAAAAGAAGATGATGAACCAAAAAAAGAAAAAGAAGAGGAAGGTAAAAAAGTAAGTCCGATTTATCGTAATCTTAATGAAATTAAAGATAAAAAGGCAGGTAAACCTTTCTTTATCAATTTAATTATTCTTCTTGTTTTAATTATTTTGTCTTACGTTACTTTATTTGTACCATTAGATAATGTTTCTATTGTTCTTGTGATTGTTTTAGCGGTTGTGAATAGTTTAGCCTTAGTTCAAGTGATTCGATCTCTAGTGAAATATCAAAAGAATATCTTAATTAGACATGATAGTTTTTTTCACATTTTTAAAGTCGCAGCGCCTTTAAATTTTGCCGTGGCAATTTATTTTTTATCCGTTGGACTTATTTTTACAGATTTTGTGGAACCTGAAATGCTAGGTTTAACCGTATATTTTATTTCTTTTATGATTTTATTTATTTTCGTTGGTACAAGTATGTGTTTAATGAATGTTTTTTATCATAAAGTAGAAAATACTTTATAGAAAGGAGTCAAAATGAAAACAAAATTTACACTCAAAAATGATCAAGGAGAAATGGTATTTTATCTAAAAAAGGAAGATAAAACCTATGTAGCTATTTATAATAATAAGGAATATATGGCTTATCCTGTTGGGGAAGTAGTAACTTACAATGGACATACAAGAGCAATTCGCGAAGGCGATAACATCATCAATATCGAAGGGAATCAAATCCTTGTTGTTGAAAGAGGAAAATTTGCTTCTGAAGATGTAACAGCTGAAAAAGGAAAGGTAACTTATTCTTTTGTCGGAAATAACATGAAAAAAAGTTTACCTCTTTTAATTGGCTTAGGAGTAGTTTTAGTTGTTATCGTGATTGCTTTAGTTGTTTCAGGAGGACAATAATTACTTATTTTCTTCTGCAATTTTCTTGTTTCTAGCGTCAAATTTTTTTCGCTCAACAGTATCTAATATCTTTTTACGCATCCTGTAATTTAAGGGAGTTACTTCGACAAGTTCATCGGTATTGATGTAATCAAGACACTCCTCAAGAGACATCTTACGGGGTGTTTTTAACACTACGGTTGTATCTTTTGAAGAAGAACGCATATTGGTTAAATTTTTTGCCTTGATAACGGTGACTGCTAGATCCATATCATAACGATTTTCTCCGACAATCATTCCTTCATAAACTTGTGTTCCAGGAGCGATAAATAAAGTACCACGTTCTTCAACATGTTGAATAGCATATGGAGTTGATTGACCAGTATCAGTAGAAACTAATACACCTAAACTTCTTTCTCCGACAGAGAGTTTGAGTCTTTCTCGATATTCACGGAAAGAGTGATTAATCATTCCATATCCTTTAGTCATAGTTAAAAAGGAAGTGGTAAATCCTAATAAGGCACGTGAAGGAACAATATAATTAACACGTACTTGATTTTGATTATAGGACATATGGACAAGTTCCCCTCCGTGGGTACCAAAGGAATCCATAATGTTTCCTAAATAATCTTCGGGACAATCGATTTGTACATCCTCGAATGGCTCTTTTATGACCCCATCCTCTTCTTTTAAGATAACTTCGGGTTTAGAAACTTGTAATTCAAAACCCTCTCTACGCATATTTTCAATTAAGATAGATAGGTGAAGTTCTCCTCTTCCTGAGACAATAAATGACTCAGTATTGGGAATTTTTTCAACTCTTAAAGAGACATCTTTTTGACATTCTCTAAATAATCTTTCTTCAATTTTGGAATAGGTTAATAAATCTCCTTCTTGACCAGCGAAAGGAGAGGAATTAACTCCAAAAGTCATTTGTAAAGTTGGTTCATCAATCCTTAATTTTGGTAAGGGAAGAAGATGATCGTTATCACAAATGGTTTCCCCAACAGATAAATCACTAAGTCCTGCGATGGCGACAATATCTCCAGCATAGGCTTCTTTAATTTCAATTTTCTTTAGGCCTAAATAACCATAAAGTTTTTGAATTTTAAATTGTTTAACACTTCCGTCAAGCCTACAGCAGGAAACGATTTCTCCTGTGCGTATGACTCCACCTTTAATACGTCCAATTCCAATTCTTCCAACATAATCATTATAATCTAGTAAAGCTGGTTGAAATTGTAATGGAGCATCAACATTCGTGTCTGGAGCAGGTATTTCACTTAAAATGGTATCAAAAATAGGATCCATCCCTTCTTTTTGATCTTCAATTTTATCTGAATAAGATGATGTTCCTTTTAAAGCAGAACAATAGACGGTTTTAAATTCTAATAAATCATCATCTGCGCCAAGTTCCATAAAAAGTTCTAATACTTCATCTACAACCCGCACAGGATCCGCACTTGGGCGATCAACTTTATTGACGACCACGACAGGTTTAACGTGAGCTTCAAGAGCTTTTTTTAAAACGAATCTTGTCTGGGGCATTGTACCTTCAAAGGCATCAACAACAAGTAAAACCCCATCGACCATGTTCATGATACGTTCAACTTCGCCACCAAAATCAGCATGTCCTGGAGTGTCTAAAATATTGATTCTTGTATTTTTATAATCAATCGCTGTAGTTTTAGCTAAAATAGTAATTCCTCTTTCACGTTCAATATCATTACTATCCATGACACGATCTTGAATCATTTCATTATCACGAAATGTTCCAGAATACTTTAATAATTGATCGACCAAGGTTGTTTTTCCATGGTCAACATGTGCAATAATTGCAATATTTCTTATATCCATATATGTTACCTCTTATGCATCTAAATCCAATATGTTTGGAAATATTAAAGGATTTTTACCAGTTTCTTTTCTAACAAAGCGAGAAATTCGTTCGATAATCAAATCACATATTTCAACCTTTTTAATGCCTGTTTCTGCTAGAAACAAGTTGACTTCTTCCATGAAGATGTTACTAATTTGTTTTACGATATTTTCCGAATCTTTTAAGAAAATAAAGCCTCGCATTTGTATATCGGGTCCTGCGATGATTTCATGACGTGATTTAGATACCGTTATTGCTAAGACGATTAGTCCATCACAAGCCATTTGTTGACGGTCTTGAATGATTTCATTCGATATTGTTCCAAATACATTTCCATCAACCATCAAATCACTTGTTGGAATAGGTTCAATCATATTACGATTTACTTCACCATTATTGATTTCTAAAATCATGCCATTATCATAGACAAAGATATTGTTGTGTTTAAGTCCTAAGTCTGATTTAAATGCGATTTGAGCATTAGCAAGCAGTGTTCTATATTCCCCTTTTAAGGGTAAATAATATTTTGGTCTCATTAAAGATAGCATCATTTTTAAATCTTCTTCTTGCGCATGCATTGAAGCGATATCTTTTCTTGTTAAGTTAATCACTTGAGCCCCTGTTTTATAGACATCATCAATTGCTTGAATGGAAATGATTTCTGTCCCAGACACCGATGGAGAAGCTAAAACAAAAGTATCTGTTTCTTTAAATTCAATTTTTCTTCCATTGAGATTTCCTTTAGAAATATCCATTAATTTTTCAAAGATATGCTCTCCTGTACCAGTGATAAATACGACAAGATTTTGATCTCCAACTCGTTCAAAATCTTCTAGTTTAATAATGTTTTTTGAAGGAATAGGGTTGGTTTTATATTCAATTTCATTAATTAATTTAAAATCATCTTCGTTAACATATAAAATCTTTTTATTTTTGGCAATTGCTAAATCAATGACTTCTTTTTGATTGAAAGCATTCTGTGAATATAAAGAAATAAAGATTCTTCCAATGGATTCATTAAATAAAGATTGAATAAATGGAGTTAAACGATGACGCGGGGAAGTATGTCCCATTTTTTCTGCATCACAAGATTCAGAAAGTAGGAGTAATACTCCTTTTTTTGCAATTTGCGCTAATAAGGCTAAATCCATTTGATGACGATAAGGCGCTCCATAATCGACGATAAAATCGGAAGTATAAAGGATATATCCATCAGGAGTATTAATCGCAATTGCAAAAGATTCTGGCATTGCATGTGTCATTTCTACAAAGGTAAATTCAAGATGATTAATGAATACAGTTTCTCCACTTTTAACGATATGATAATCATAATTAATTTTATTTTGTAAATGGTAGTCTTTAGTCTTTTGTTCAATCATACATCTAGTTGAATTTGAACAATATACCGGAGCAGGTACATCTTGAATGACATAGGGAAGTGCGCCCATTTGATCATCATGACCATGAGAGATAATATAGGCCTTGACTCGAGATTTATTTTCAACTAAATAATTATAATTTGGAATGATAATATCAATTCCAGGCGTGTGACGGTCTGGATATTTAATTCCCGCGTCTAAAACATAAAGATCGTGATTGATCTCTAGAACAAACATATTTTTGCCATTTTCATCTAATCCTCCAAGAGCGAAGAATCTGATTTTATTATCCATATTATCCTCCTAAAATTGCACTTCAAAAATAGTATATCATGAAAACAAATGTGAACAATGAAAAGTCTTTTCTTTTTTTGATTTTATCGTTTTTTAGCAAAGTAAGAGACTAGAAATGTTCCAGGTCCTGAATGCATTCCTATGACGGGTCCAATATGGGAATAAACGATTTGTTTGGCGTGTAATTCTTCTTTAATTTTATTTCCTATCAAAAGAGCGTCTTCTTCTGCGACAGCATGTGAAATATAAATAATATCATTTTCTACATCTAAAGCATCTTCTTTTAATTGCTCAAATAAAGCAAGTAAAGAAGCTTTTCTTCCTCGACATTTTTTCATAGGAATTAATTTACCTTCATCACTTACATGAAGCACAGGTTTAATGCCTAATAAAGTACCAAAGAAAGCTTTAGTCGCGGATAATCTTCCCCCTCTTTTTAAACAATTTAAATCATCGACAGTAAACCACACCGCACAAGTAGGAGCTTTAGCTTTTACATCCGCGGCGTTATCCTCTAGAGAAAGACCCTTTCTCAAGTTTTCACAAGCATAGATAGCAAGTTTCCCTTCCGCGGTTGAAGCTGTTAAAGTATCGACACAAATAATTTTACGATCTTTATATTTTTCCTTTTCTAATAATGATTCCGCGGCCACTAAAGAACTATTATAAGTTCCAGATAAAGCGCTAGAAAATGCGACGTAAAGAATATCATATCCTTCATCTAAAAAGGGAGAAAAGAAATCAATAAATCCCTTTGGAGATATTTGTGCAGTTGTTCCTGAATGACCTTCTTTTAAAAGACGATAGAATTCATTTAAATCCATTTCTCTTTCATCAGGATAGTTTTTATAATTTTTCCCATCTATGACAAATTCCATTGGATAGACTGGAAGGTTATATTCATCAATTAAACTTTGGGGTAAATCAGAACATGAGTCTGTTACAACAATATATTTATTAGCCATATGTTTCCTCCTTAAAAATGCTACTTAATTATAATGAATTCATATAGATGTGTCTATTTTTTTTCGCTGATTTATAAAAAAGCCTTTACTAGATTTTGCGAATGAAGTAGAATAAGGAAGCTAAGCAAATATGGCGATTGTGGTGAAGTGGTTAACACATCTGGCTGTGAACCAGACACGCGTCAGTTCGATTCTGATCAATCGCCCCAGCTTAGTTGATATCGCCTAGAAATAGGCTTTTTTTATTTGATGCGTGTAAAAATGCGTGTAAAAAATTTTTTGAAAATAAAAATGGTGCGATTTTTTGGGTGAGCATCAAAAACTTTTTTTATAATAATGAAATAAAAATTTTTCTTGCAAAAATGAAAACTTTCAATTTATACTACCTGACTTTGGTAAACACCCCATAAATGTGGTGTTAAAACTCAGTATCAAGCAGATGTTTGATATCACGATGAGAA